>DATBUE010000275.1:0-4159 GCA_036516375.1 Noviherbaspirillum sp.
AACAAATCGACGGCAAGCCCTTCCTGCGCGACGAATGGCAACGCGCTCCCGGAGAAAGCCCGATCGCCGGCGGCGGCATCACCTGCATCCTGGAACAGGGCAATGTGCTGGAACGCGGCGGCGTCGGTTTCTCGCATGTGAGCGGCTCCAGCCTGCCTCCCTCGGCCGCAGCCAATCGCCCGGAACTGGCCGGCCGCGCCTGGGAAGCGATGGGCGTGTCGCTGGTACTGCATCCGCGCAATCCCTACGCGCCGACCACGCATATGAACGTGCGTTTCTTCAACGCCACCAAGGAGGGCGAGGAACCGGTATGGTGGTTCGGCGGCGGCATGGACCTGACGCCGTATTACGGCTTCGAGGAAGACGCGCGTCACTTCCACCAGACCTGCAAAAATGCGCTGGCGCCCTTCCGCGGCGACCTCTACCCGCGCTTCAAGAAGTGGTGCGACGAATACTTCTACCTGAAGCACCGCAAGGAAACGCGGGGCGTCGGCGGCATCTTCTTCGACGATTTCCATGCGCTCGGCTTCGAACAAAGTTTCGCGATGCTGCAAAGCGTGGGCGACCGCTTCCTCGATGCCTACCTGCCCTTGCTGGAGCGGCGCAAGGACATGTCCTACGGCGAGCGCGAGCGCGAATTCCAGACCTACCGGCGCGGGCGTTACGTCGAGTTCAACCTCGTGTTCGACCGCGGCACCCTGTTCGGCCTGCAGTCGGGCGGGCGCAGCGAATCGATCCTGCTGTCGATGCCGCCGGTCGTGACCTGGCGCTATGACTGGCAGCCGGAACCCGGCACGCCGGAGGCGAAGCTGTACAGCGATTTCCTGGTACCGCGGGAATGGGTGTGAGCACGAGCCATCGCCGCTGCATCGCCCTGTTCGGCGGCAGCTTCGACCCGCCACACAACGGCCATGTTGCGCTGGTGCGTTATTTCGCCACCCTGCTCGTCCCAGACGAAGTGCGCATCCTCCCGGCCGGGCAGCCGTGGCAGAAGCAGGATTTGCGCACGGCTGCCGAACACCGGGTGGCCATGGCACGCCTGGCGTTCTCGAAGCTGCCGGTGCCCTCCGTCATCGATGAACAGGAAGTGCGGCGCATCGGCCCGACCTACACGGTCGACACGCTGCGTGCAGTACGCGAGGAGGTCGGGCCCGATGCTTCGCTCGCCTTCTTGATGGGCGCCGACCAGCTACAGAAGCTCGATACCTGGAACGATTGGCGCGGCTTGTTTTCGCTCGCGCATCTGTGCGTGGCATCGCGTCCCGGCTTCAGCTTCGACGCGATGCACCTGCCGATGCCAGTGGCACGGGAATGCACACGCCGCGTCGCAAGTGCGGAGCAGATACGCAACAGTGCGCACGGCCTGATCTTCATGGCCACCGGATTGCAGGTCGATCTGGCCGCCACCGACATCCGCGCCGCCTTGCACAGCGGGGGAAATGCCGCCTCGATGCTGCCGAGTGCAGTGCTAGACTACGCAACACAACACCACCTCTACGAGAATTAATGGACATCAAGAAACTGCAAGCGCTCGTGATCGACGCTCTGGAAGACATAAAGGCGCAGGACATCCGCGCCTTCGACACGGTGCACCTGACCAGCATGTTCGACCGCCTGGCGATCGCCTCGGGCACCTCGAACCGCCAGACCAAGGCGCTGGCCGCCTCGGTGCGCGACAAGGTCAAGGAAGCAGGCGGCGACGTCATCAGCATCGAAGGCGAAGAGACCGGCGAATGGGTGCTGGTCGACCTCGGCGACATGGTGGTGCACATCATGCAGCCGGCCATCCGCGACTACTACCGCCTGGAAGAAATCTGGGGCGAGAAGGAAATCAAGCTGGGCGCAGCCAAGCGGGCCAAATCGCTGCCCAAGGCCGAAGAGGAAGCACCGCAGCGACGCACCCGCGCTTCCGCCACCAGCCGCGCCACGCAGACCACGCTGGACGACGAACCGAAGAAGCCGGCGCGCAAGACCCCCGCACGCAAGACTGTTGCCGAAGCCCCCGCAAAAACCGCGCGCAAGACCGCAACCAAGACCGCGACAAAAACTGCAGCGAAGACGGCAACCAAGACTGCACGCGTGCCTAGCGGCGGCACCGTGAAGGTGGCGGCTACCAAGACGGCACGCGCACCGCGCAAGACCGCCGCCAAGAAGACGGCCTGATCCCCGATGCAGCTCGTGATCGCTGCCGTCGGTCACAAGATGCCCGGCTGGATCGAGGACGGATTCGCTGAATACACCAAGCGCATGCCACCGGAGTGCCGCATCGTGCTCAAGGAAATCAAGCCGGTCGACCGGGCCGGCGGCAAGAGCGCCGAGACCGTGATGACTGCGGAACGCAGCCGCATCGAGGCGGCGATACCGAAGAATTCGCGTGTCATCGCCCTCGACGAACGCGGACGCGACCTGAGCACGATGCAACTGGCCACCCGTTTGACTCAGTGGCAGCAGGACGGGCGCGATGTTACATTCGTCATCGGCGGTGCCGACGGGCTGGATGCCGGCTTCAAGCAGAACGCGGACGAGCTGATCCGCATCTCCAGTCTCACGCTCCCGCACGGCATGGTGCGCGTGCTGCTCGCCGAACAGTTGTACCGTGCCTGGTCGATCACCCAGAACCATCCCTACCACCGCGTGTGAAGCCTCATGAAACCGGCGGACCAGAAAATCTACCTCGCCTCGAAAAGCCCGCGCCGGCGCGAATTGCTGCGCCAGATCGGCGTCGATTTCGAGCTGCTGCTGTTGCGCGAACAGGGCCCGCGCGGCGCCGACGTCACCGAAGAGGTGATGGCCGATGAAAAGCCGGAAGACTACGTGACGCGCGTCACGCGCGAGAAGGCCGAGGCCGCGGCAAAGGCAGTAACCTTGCGGCGCCTGCCATTGCGCCCGGTCCTTACCGCCGATACCACCGTCGAAGTCGACGGCAAGATCCTGGGCAAGCCGGCGGACGACAAGGAAGCAATGGAGATGCTGCGCCTGTTATCGGGCCGCACCCATCGCGTGTTGACCAGCGTTGCCGTGCATCGCGAGGACGAACACTTCCAGACGCTGCAAATCTCCGAAGTCGTGTTCGCCCCGTTGACCGAAGCAATGATGCGCGCCTACTGCATGACCCAGGAACCCTATGACAAGGCCGGCGGCTACGGCATTCAGGGCCTGGCTTCCGTATTCGTCGAACGCATCACAGGCAGCCATTCCGGCATCGTCGGCCTGCCGCTGCACGAAACCGCACAACTCCTGCACCAGGCAGGCATCCGCATCCTATGAGCGAAGACATCCTGATCAATATCACCCCGCAGGAAACGCGGGTGGCATTGGTTCTGCAAGGCGCGGTGCAGGAACTGCACGTGGAACGCACGCTCTCGCGCGGCATGACCGGCAACATCTATCTCGGCAAGGTTGCGCGCGTGTTGCCGGGCATGCAGTCGGCCTTCATCGACATCGGACTGGAGCGCGCCGCCTTCCTGCACGTGGCCGATATCTGGGAAGCGCGTTCGCATGAGCATCCGAATGCGCCGCATACGCCGATTGAGAAACTGCTGTTCGACGGCCAGTCGGTGATGGTGCAGGTGATCAAGGACCCGATCGGCACCAAGGGCGCACGCCTGTCCACGCAGATCTCGATCGCCGGACGCATGCTGGTCTACCTGCCTCAGGATTCGCACATCGGCATCTCGCAGCGCATCGAGAACGAAGCCGAGCGCGAGCAATTGAAGAGCCGTGTAAAGAAGCTGCTGCCGGAAAGCGAACGCGGGGGCTTCATCATCCGCACGATGGCCGAGGATGCCTCCGAAGCCGATCTGCAGATGGACATCGACTACCTGCGCAAGACCTGGGCTGCGATTCAGCTTGCAACCAAGAGCAAACCCGCTCCCAACCTGCTGCACCAGGATCTTTCCCTCGCCCAGCGCGTGCTACGCGATTTCGTCAACGACGACACCTCGACCATCCAGATCGATTCGCGCGAAAACTTCCAGAAGCTGCAGCAGTTCGGCTCCACCTATACCCCGTCGGTCCTGTCGAAACTGGTGCACTACACCGGCGAGCGTCCGCTGTTCGACCTGTACGGCGTGGAAGAAGAAATCCTGCGCGCCCTGGGCCGGCGCGTGGACCTGAAGAGCGGCGGCTACCTGATCGTCGACCAGACCGAGGCGATGAC
>DATBUE010000276.1:0-3388 GCA_036516375.1 Noviherbaspirillum sp.
GCGCCTTGACTTCCATGTAGCGCCCGGTGAGCGTGGAAACCTGGATGCGTGTGACTTCGGTCGCGGTCGGGTCGGTGTCGATGTTGGTCGCGTTCGCGTACAGGAACACGCGGATGCGCTGCGAGTGCTTGAGCACGTCGCGATACAGCTTGCCAAAGCGCGCCGGCGGGCTGAACTGCGAGATCGTGTCGCGCACCTTGCCCGAGACCAGCGGCATGCGCTTGACGTCCGGACGGTTGATCGAGCGCTCCCAGAACTCAGGGTCGAAGTTGTTCGGCCCCAGGCGTAGCAGGCGATGCGTGCGGTCGTAGTAAGGCAGCAATTCGTCCAGGCTGAAGGGCCAACCGCTGTGGTCGACCCAGTCGCGCTTTTCGAAATCCCAGGGATCGAGCGGACGGCACCAGCCGCCCCAGCAATTGCTGCTGCCGCCCAGGAAGCGACTGCGGCTGCCGTCGGCGAAGTTGTAGCGCCACTCGCCGACGTCCTCGCCGCGATACAGGTCGCGCGTTTCGTCGTCCGGTGCGAAGCCACCGCTCTCCAGCAGGCAGACATCGATGCCCTGCTTGTCCAGTTCCATCGCGAGCGTGATGCCAGCTACGCCGGCACCGATGATGCAAACGGTGCTCTTCACCACCGTTCCCTGCTCCACGCGTCTCGTGTCAACGAACATCGTTCTTTTTCATCCTAAAAGTTCATACAGCCTTGGGCGGCTGTTGTGGTCCACGATAGAGCGTTAGCGCGGCATTCCCCTTGATATGGGTTAGAAGCTGTGCATTGACGAGGGGAACGCCGTAGCGTCTTTGCACAGGATCGAAGGTGTGCTTAAAAATTCAGCACTGCGTCAGGCTTCACTGCGGTGATCGCGCGCTTGAATTCGCTTTGGATGCGCGCCAGCGCTTCCTGCGTCTCGCCCTCGAAGCGCATCACCACCACCGGCGTGGTGTTCGACGAACGCGCCAGGCCAAAGCCATCCGCATACTCGACGCGCAAGCCGTCAATGGTCACGATCTGCTCGGCATCTGCAAAGCGCGCTTCGCGCTGCAGCTTCTCGATCAACGCGAAGTTCTCGCCCTCTTCCAGCTTCAGGTGCAGCTCCGGCGTGCTGATCGATTGCGGCAAGGCATTGAGCGTGGCGGAGGGGTCGTCCACGCGGGAGATCAGTTCCAGCAGACGCGCGCCGGCATACAAGCCGTCGTCGAATCCGTACCAGCGATCCTTGAAGAACACGTGCCCGCTCATCTCGCCGCCCAAGGGCGCGCCGGTCTCACGCATCTTGGCTTTCACCAGTGAATGCCCGGTCTTCCACATCAGCGGCTCGCCCCCGTGCTGCTTCACCCACGGCGCGACGTGGCGCGTGCACTTGACGTCGTACAGGATCTGCTGGCCCGGATGACGCGTGAGCACGTCAGCGGCGAACAGCATCAGTTGGCGGTCGGGATAGATGATCTGGCCATCCTTGGTGACGACACCGAGCCGGTCGCCATCGCCATCGAAGGCGAGGCCGATCTCGGCATCGGTTTCCTGCAAGCAGCGGATCAGGTCTTGCAGGTTTTCCGGATGGGCGGGATCGGGATGATGGTTGGGGAAGTGGCCATCGACGTCGCAGAACAGCTCAATCACTTCGCAGCCGAGCGCGCGGTACAGGTCACCGGCGAAGGCACCGGCGACGCCGTTGCCGCAATCGACTGCGATCTTCATCGGCCGCGCGAGCTTCACATCCGAGGCGATGCGTTCCAGGTAGGCGGCGCGGATGTCGTGCTTGCTGTAGGAACCGTTGCCGGTGGCGAAGTCGCCCTTCTCTATCGAGCGATACAAACCCTGAATGGCTTCACCGTAGATCGCTTCGCCGGCCAGCACCATCTTGAAGCCGTTGTAGTCGGGCGGGTTGTGGCTACCGGTGACCATGATGCCGCTCTGGATCGGCGTATCGCCATCCTTGAGGATGTGGGTCGCGAAATACACGAGGGGTGTTGCAACAACGCCGAGGTCAATGACGTTGACGCCGGCGCGCTGCAGACCGGCGGCGAGGGCTTCGGACAGTTCCGGTCCGGACAGACGGCCGTCGCGGCCGATGATGACCGTGTGTTCATCGCGTTGGCGCGCGGCGGTGCCGAAGGCTTGGCCGATCTTGCGGGCGATGCCGATGTCGAGCGTCTTGCCTACGATGCCGCGGATGTCGTAGGCCTTGAAGATGGATTGGGAGAGTGGAAGCACGGGCGATATGTAGGAAAAGTGTGATTGACGTGTGAGAACCAGGCGAGCCAATTCCCTCCCCCTCTCAGGGGGAGGGCCAGGGTGGGGGTATGAAGGTAAAACGAAGGGATACGCTGCGTGAACTGCGCACCCCCATCCCAACCTTCCCCCTGAGAGGGGGAAGGCGCCTTTCCATGGTTGCGCTACGACTTACGACGCTTCGATCAGCGGCGTGTTGCCTTCCGGCTTCTGCCCGTAGGGCATGCCGTAGGTGTAGCCGTAGCCATAGCGGCCGGGACGCGGCTTCAGGTCGTTGAGCAGCACGCCGTTGGCGTTCAGCCCCGCCTGGCGCAGGCGCTTGATCGATTCCTGCACTTCGCCCGGCGTGGTCACCCCGGCGCGCGTCATCAGGTAGATGCCGCCGACATGCGCGCCCATGATCATCGTGTCGGCCACAGCCAGGATCGGCGGCGCATCGACCAGCACCAGGTCGTAGTGCGTGGACAGCTCCTGCAGGAAGGCACCAAAGGCGGGACGCAGCAGCAATTCAGCGGGATGCTGCGGCAGCGTACCGGTGGCGATGAAGTCCATGTTCTCGATCACGTTGCGATGGATGACCTGGTCCAGGCGACGCGCACCGGCGATGGCATCCGACAGCCCATCATGACGGCCGAAGCCGAAATACAGGTGCAGCAGGCCATTGCGCAGGTCGCCGTCGATCAAGAGCACACGCTTGCCGGTGGCGGCCATGATCGCGGCCAGGTTGGCCGAAACGAAGGACTTGCCCATGCCCGGCGTGGCGCCGCTGATCATCACGATGTTGTTCTTGAAGGTCGGCAGCGAGAACTGCAGCGCGGTGCGGAAGTTGCGCAGGCTCTCCACTGCGATGTCCGAAGAGGACACGTTGGCCAAGAGCGGCACCTTCTGATGCTTGGCATTGACCTGCTGGTACAGCTCCTTCTGCTTGCGGCTGTGCGGGATCGTCGCGTACACCGGCACGCCGGCGATGTCTTCCAGTTGTTCCGGCGTATCGATGCTGCCGGAGAAGGACTTGCGCACGAAGGCTGCCACCACGCCGAGGAACAGGCCGAACAGGATGGACAGCGCCAGGATCACCGGGCGGTTCGGCTTGATCGGGCTTTCCGGCAGCATCGGCATGTCGACCATGCGCACGTTGGAGACGCGCCCCACCGCG
>DATBUE010000277.1:0-8373 GCA_036516375.1 Noviherbaspirillum sp.
GCATCGCTGCCGAACGTCTGAGCCAGACTCTGCGCGACGTCGATACGCTGGCCCGCGTGGGCGGGGATGAATTCGTTGCCGTACTCCCGGGCGCGGCATCGGAAGCCGAAATCCAGTTGGTCGCCCGCCGCATGATCGGCGTAATGCAGCAACCCTTCGAAGTCGACGGGCACACGCTGTATGTCGGCACTTCGATCGGCGCCGCCGTGTTTCCCCAGCATGGCGACAGCGAGGTCAAGCTGCTGGCCCATGCCGATACGGCGATGTACCGCGCCAAGGAAACCGGCAAGGGGCGCTGCGTGATCTACAGTCACGAAAAGTTCAGCGAGCCCGAGCACGATGTCTCGCTGGAGGCGGCCATGTTCCAGGCCGTGCGCGACGGCGAATTCCTGCTGCATTACCAACCCATCGTGGACGCCCGCTCGCGCGAGATTGTCGGCTTCGAAGCCTTGATGCGATGGTCGCGCCCGGGGATGGGGCTGGTGTCGCCTGCCCTGTTCATTCCGATGGCCGAGGGCAATGGTTTGATCAACTTGCTCGGGGCATGGGCACTGAAGGCGGCTTGCGTGCAGATCAAGCGCTTCGAGGAAGTGGCCGGCCGCAGTTTGTATGTGTCGGTCAACGTCAGTCCGCGCCAGTTCCGCAACGACCAGTTCCTGGACGTGGTGGACGAAGCCATGGCCCTGTCCGGGTTGGGGGGCGAGCAGTTATTGCTGGAAATTACCGAGGGCATCCTGATGTCCGACCCAGAGCATGCCGAAGCCTTGCTGCATGCGATGGCCGGGCGCCAGGTGCGCATTGCGATCGACGATTTCGGCACCGGCTATTCTTCGCTCGCCTACCTCAAGCGCTTTCCGATCGCCGCACTGAAGATTGATCGCGCCTTCATCAAGGATTTGCCGGCCTCGGTCAAGGACGTAGCGATCTGCAACGTCGTGCTGAGTCTGGCCAACCACTTGAACCTGAGTACGGTCGCCGAGGGCGTCGAGAACGATGCCCAACTGGACTTTCTGGCTGCGCACGGCTGCGGCCTGATCCAGGGCTATCTGACCGGGCGGCCCTTGCCGCCACAGGAAATCATCGAACTTCTCAAGGCCTCCAGTCCGGCCGTCGTTTCCGTCACCGGATAAGAGACACGCATATGGATGCATCAGTCACACACGCCGTGAACCCCGACAAGACGATGGAATTGCTGTGGGCGCGCGTGCGCCAGCGCGGCGATTTGCCAGGATTTTCCAAGGTCGTCGGCGCCATCATCGGCGCCATGCGCGGCGAGGACGACCACGAATTCAGCATGACCAAGACCGTGCTGCAGGACCCCGCTCTCACGCAGAAGGTGCTGCGCTTGGCCAACAGTGCGATGTACTCGGTCTTCGGGCAGGGGATCAACACAGTATCCAAGGCCGTGATCGTGCTCGGCACCGAAGCCATCGGCCACCTGGCGCTCGGCTTGAAGCTGATAGACGGCCTGTCGAATGCGGCAGGCGGCTCCGACGAGGCGCGCGCAGAAATGGAGAAGGCTGTGTTGGCCGGCCATATCGCCCGTCAGGTGGCCTCTTCGGCCAGCACGCGCGATGCCGAAGAGGCGGTGGTGTGTTCGATGCTGCACTCGCTGGGGCGGATGATGGCGGCGTTTTATTTGCCTGAACACTGGCGGCAGGTGCGTGCGTTGGCTGAGACGGGGCGCGACGAGGGCGACGCGGCACGCGCGGTGCTGGGCCTCGGATTCGACGACATCGGACGCGCTGCGGCGCGCCAGTGGGGCCTGCCTGCCGGTCTGATCCAGACGCTGCAGGACATGCCGCCGCAACCGCTCGGCGAGCCGCTGGACCACCATGACTGGCTGGCCGCGGTAGCGACCCTGTCCTCGCGCTGTGCTGCCGCGCTGTGTGCAGGCACCGGCCCGGCGCGCGAGGAGTTGAATCAACTGGCGGAAAGCTATGCGGCAATGCTGGGGCTGGAAGTCGAGCAGGTGCAGAGCGCAGTGGATGCGGCACGCCGCTGTGCCGCTGATGAAGATACTCCAGCCTTGCGCGTGGCATTGCGCGAGGCCGACCCGCCGGCGCCCGTCCCGGCCGTCGGCAAGCCGGACGATGCAGCGCAAGTCTTGGCGCACGGCGTGGCCGACATGCGCGGCGCCTCGGAAAGCACCAGTGCAGTCCAGCTGATGACGATGGCCCTGGAATCGGTCTATCAAGGTTTGCGCTTCAGTCGTGCCCTGGCCTTTGTGCGTCACCCGGCGGAGCAAATTTATGCCGCGCAGATGAGTTTCGGGAGCGGTGTGCAGGAGCAATTGGGCAAGTTGAGCTTCAGCGATGCCTATCAGCCGGACGTATTCCATGCCGCCCTTGCCAACGACAAGATGATCTTTGTCGAGAACGCACGCGACCCCGCTTTCGCCGGCAAGTTGCCGCGCTGGTGGCGCGAGGCTTTCCCGACGGCTCGCAGCTTCATGGTCTTGCCGCTTACGGTCAACCGGCGTCCCGCCGGCTTTATCTACGGCGACTGGGACGATGCATGTCCACCAGCGCGTATCGAGCAGGCCGAGATTGCGCCGCTCAATGAATTGCGTGTGCTGATCATGCGCGCCATGGAGCAGCAACGCTTGCTCGACGCTTCACTGGTGCGCCGTCCACGGTAGGGTGGATTCGCAGTTCGCCGATGGCGGACGGCTTGCCCGCGGCACGGCGTTGCGGCTCCGGGTCATGGCACTCCTCATCTCGCATCGCGGCGTCCCTATGCCGGTCCCTTGTTCCATAGCCAATCTGCCTTGGCCTCGGCTGAGCCAGACGGGGCGCATCCGCTCCAGAAGCAGAAGCCGCAACGCCCCCGTTCTTGCTCGCACCCAACAAACATTAGCTATCTCGTCCGGAAATTGTTTGTAATTGCCGCCGGATGGTAAATTAGTCAACTTTTCTGGGGCCGGGAGCGGCGATGAGTGAATTTGTAGTCTTTGTCCTTGTTGTGGCGGTCGGAATGCTGGGATGGTATGTGGTCAAGCGCGAACGCCCGGCCCGTTTTCGCGCACGCGCCGTCGTGACCGGCAGTGCCCTCGAATTCCTGTTCCGGCTGCAGCGGGCGCTTCCGGAATGTGCGGTTTGTCCGCAGGTTGCGGCTACGGCGCTGCTGGAGCCGCTGGGTGTCGGCCAAGTGCGCAAGGCAGCCTTGGCACGCATCGTCGGTCGCCGCGTCGGCTTTGCCGTCTTCGATAGCGAAATGCAGTTGCTGGCAGTGATAGAGCTCGATCACCGGCCGCGTCTGACCCGTCGCGAGGCAGAGTGCGAGGGCTATTTCAGCCAGGCCGGCATCCGGACCTTGCGCTTTCATCCAAAGCGCATGCCCTCGGGCGAAAAGATCCGCTCTTCGGTCTTTCCTCGCGAAACCAGAGTTGCTCCGCGCCGGCAGCAACACGAGCTCCCCGAAACCATCGATTTCCAGCCGGGTCTCCCGGCGTGGCGCAATACCTTGAACGCAAACAGTTAGAGCGGATTCACCCTGACCAGCTCGCCGATGCCGGGCGGCTTGCCCACGGTACGGCGTTGCGGCTCCTTGCCATGGCACCCGCCATGTCGCGTCGCCGCGCCTTGTCCCGCAGGCAATCCGCCTCGGCCTCGACTGAGCCAGTCAGGGCGAATCCGCTCTAGTCGCGCCCGAATTCCTCGCCCAGCTCGCGCCCACGCGCGGCTGCCGCCTTCATCGCAGTTACTAGCGCCTGCTTGACGCCGCTGGCCTCCATGCTGGTCAATGCCGCATAGGTGGTGCCGCCCTTGGACGTCACCCGTTCGCGCAGCACCGACACCGGTTCGCTTGAGCGCTCGGCCAGCTCGGAAGCGCCGGCAAAAGTCGCCAGCGCCAGCTCCCTGCCCTGCTCGGCACTCAAGCCCATTTCCTGCGCCGCCTGCTGCATCGCCTCGATGAAATAGAAGACATAGGCCGGGCCGCTGCCCGAGATCGCGGTGACCGGATCGATCAGGCTTTCGTCATCCAGCCATACCGTCGTGCCCACAGCGCGCAGGATCGCATCGGCCGCGTCGCGCTGCGTGGCATTGACGCCATCCAGCGCCACCATGCCGGTGATGCCCTTGCCGACCAGCGCCGGTGTGTTCGGCATCGTGCGCACGATGGCACGATAGTTGCCAAGCCAACGCGCGAGGTCCGCGCCACGAATGCCAGCCGCAATCGACAGCACGAGCTGGCGTTGCAGATGTGGCTTGAACTGGGCCACGACGTCCTTCATCTGCTGCGGCTTCACGGCCAGCACGACTACATCGCACGTCGCCAGCGTGGCATCGATCTGAGGCGCAACCGTCACGCCGAATTGCGCACGCAAGCGCTGCAGCGCTTCGGGGTTCAGGTCGACCACATGGATGTTCGCTCCGGCGGTGAGCTTGCCGGCCAGTCCGCCGATCAAGGCCGCGGCCATGTTGCCGCCGCCGATGAATCCGATCTTCAATTCAGTTTGCATAATCTCTTTTTCCAAAAATGGCAGTGCCGATACGCACGATGGTGGCACCTTCGGCCACGGCCGCTTCGAGGTCGGCCGACATGCCCATCGACAGGGTGTCCAGCACCAGGCCTTGGCGCTGTAATTCCTCGAACAACAAGCGCAGCGCGCGCAGCGGCGCACGTTGTGCCTCCATATCGGCGGCCGGTTCCGGTATCGCCATCAAGCCGCGCAGCCGCAGCCGCGGCAGCCGCGCCACCTCGCGCGCCAGTTCCAGCGCCTGCTCCGGAGCGATGCCGCTCTTGCTTTCCTCGCCGCTGATATTGATCTGCAGACAGACGTTCAAGTTCGGCAGTGCCGCAGGGCGCTGGTCTGACAAGCGTTGCGCGATGCGCAGGCGATCGATCGTGTGAACCCAGTCGAAATGTTCGGCCACGAGACGGGTCTTGTTGCTCTGCAAAGGCCCGATGAAATGCCACTCCAGGTCCGGACGCACGGCGCGCGCCGCGGCGATCTTGTCCACGCCTTCCTGCACATAGTTTTCACCGAAGGCGTGCTGCCCCGTGGCCGCTGCTTCCAGCACCGCCTCTGCCCCAAAAGTCTTGGAAACAGCAAGCAACCGGATCTGTTGCGGATCGCGTCCATGCACTGTTGCAGCGGCCGCGATGCGCGCTCTCACGGCTTGCAAGTTCGCGGATATTGGAGACATAATCGATTCGCTTTTACTCTGGAGCAACAAGACCGGTATTGTGCAGGCTGCAACAGCTTTGCGCCAGTCCGCCCCTCGCTCCCGCCCCTCATCGATTCAGGCCCTTCATGGATATCTCCGAACTGCTCGCTTTCGCCGTCAAGAACAAGGCTTCCGACCTGCACCTGTCCGCCGGCCTGCCACCGATGATTCGCGTACACGGTGACGTACGCCGCATCAACCTGCCACCGCTGGAACACCGCGACGTGCACGGGATGATCTACGACATCATGAACGACGGCCAGCGCAAGGCGTATGAAGAGACGCTGGAAATCGACTTTTCGTTCGCCATTCCCGGCTTGGCGCGCTTTCGTGTGAATGCCTACAACCAAGACCGCGGCGCGGCCGCGGTGCTGCGCACGATCCCCTCCAAGGTACTGACGCTGGAGCAGTTGAACGCGCCGAAGATCTTCGGCGACCTCGCGCTGAAGCCGCGCGGATTGGTTCTGGTGACCGGGCCGACCGGCTCCGGTAAATCGACCACGCTGGCGGCGATGATCAATCACCTCAACGAAACCGAGTACGGCCACATCCTGACCGTGGAAGACCCGATCGAATTCGTGCACGAATCAAAGAAATGCCTGGTCAACCAGCGCGAAGTCGGCCCGCATACGATGTCCTTCCAGAACGCATTGCGCTCGGCGCTGCGCGAAGACCCGGACGCGATCCTGGTCGGCGAACTGCGCGACTTGGAAACGATCCGACTGGCACTGACTGCGGCCGAGACCGGCCACCTGGTATTCGGCACGCTGCACACTTCGTCGGCGGCGAAGACCATCGACCGTATCGTCGACGTGTTCCCTGCGGAAGAGAAGGACATGGTGCGCGCGATGCTGTCGGAATCCCTGCAGGCCGTGATCTCGCAGACGCTCTTGAAAACCAAGGACGGCTCCGGTCGCGTGGCCGCCCATGAAATCATGCTCGGCACCCCGGCGATCCGCAACCTGATCCGCGAAGCCAAGATCGCGCAGATGTATTCGGCGATCCAGACCGGCAGCAACATGGGCATGCAGACGCTGGACCAGAACCTGACCGATCTCGTGCGCCGCAACGTGATTGCAGCATCGACTGCGCGCGCCGCGGCCAAGACGCCGGAAAATTTTCCAGGCTAAGCGCAGCAGACATAGAGGAACAACATGGAACGCGACCAGGCCACCAAATTCATGCACGACTTGCTGCGTCTGATGACCAGCAAGAACGGCTCGGACCTCTTCATCACTGCCGACTTCCCGCCTGCCTTCAAGATCGACGGCAAGATGACGCCGGTGTCGAACCAGCCGTTGACCGCCACGCACACCGTGGAACTGGCGCGCGCGATCATGAACGACAAGCAGGCCGCCGAATTCGAAGCGACCAAGGAGTGCAACTTCGCGATCAGCCCCGGCGGACTCGGGCGCTTCCGTGTCTCGGCTTTCGTGCAGCAGGGCAAGGTCGGCATGGTGCTGCGCACGATCACGACCACGATTCCGCGCTTGGAAGACCTCGGCGTGCCGGAGGTGCTGAAGGAAGTCGTGATGACCAAGCGCGGCCTGGTGATCATGGTCGGCGCTACCGGCTCCGGTAAATCGACGACGCTGGCCGGCATGCTCGGCTACCGCAACGAAAACAGCTACGGCCACATCATCACGATCGAGGATCCAGTCGAATACGTACACCCGCACAAGAACTGCGTGATCACGCAACGCGAAGTCGGCGTCGATACCGCTGACTGGTTTGCGGCACTCAAGAACACGCTGCGCCAGGCGCCGGACGTGATCCTGATCGGTGAGATCCGCGACCGCGAAACGATGGATTATGCAGTCGCCTTCGCCGAGACCGGCCACCTGTGCCTGGCTACGATGCACGCCAACAGCGCCAACCAGGCGCTGGACCGCATCATCAACTTCTTCCCGGAAGAGCGGCGCGCGCAACTTTTGATGGATTTGTCGCTCAACCTGAAAGCCATGATCTCGCAGCGTCTGATTCCGCTGAAGGACACCAAGGGCCGATGTGCCGCAGTGGAAGTGATGCTGAATTCGCCGCTGGTGTCGGACCTGATCTTCAAGGGCCACGTGCACGAGATCAAGGAAATCATGAAGAAGTCGCGCGAACTGGGCATGCAGACCTTCGACCAAGCGCTGTTCGACCTCTACGAACTGGGCAAGATCAGCTACGAAGATGCTTTGCGCAACGCCGATTCGGTCAACGACCTGCGCTTGGCAATCAAGCTGCATGGCAAGGAGTCGCAGGGGCGCGATCTGTCCAAGGGTACGGAACACCTCGGCATCGTGTGAAGTGAGCTCGCAATGACATCCATCTATGACTTCAGCGCCGAAAGCCTGAGCGGCCAACCGGTGGAGCTGGCCAGCTACCGCGGCAAGGTGCTGCTGATCGTCAACACCGCTTCCGCCTGCGGCTTCACGCCGCAGTACAAGGGACTGGAAGCACTCTCGCGCCAATTTGCTGAGCAAGGACTGGCCGTGCTCGGTTTCCCCTGCAACCAGTTCGGCTCCCAGGAATCCGGCACGGCTGAGGAAATCGGCGCATTTTGCGAACGCAACTATGGCGTAAGCTTTCCACTGTTCGCCAAGGTCGAGGTCAACGGGCCCAAGGCGCATCCCCTGTTCCAATACCTGAAACAGCAGGCGCCGGGCTTGATGGGCACCGAAGCGATCAAGTGGAATTTCACCAAGTTCCTGGTCGACAGGGAGGGACGCGTGGTCAAGCGCTACGCGCCGCAAACCGAGCCGGGCGCATTGCAAAAGGATATCGAGGCGCTGCTTGCGGCCTGAGTTCTTTCGAGCGATTGCCTGCGTCAATGCGGAGCCGAATAAATGCTGCTGCGCCGGCGCCTCCCCCTCACGGCAACGTGCCGCGAATTCTCCGTAATCCGGAAAAACAAAAGGCCGCGTGCACCTCGCGATGCTCGCGGCCACGAACACGTTTGCAGTGCCCGCTAACTCGCGCGGATGACCGTAGCCGGATAGCCTTCCTCGGCGATCGCCGCTGCAATCGCATTTGCGTCCACCGCTGATTCCACCCGCACCTTCTTCGCTGCCAGATCCACGTCCACCCTGGCATTCGCATCCAGCGACTGCACCGATTTCGTCACGTGGCGCGCGCAGCCGCCGCAGGTCATGTTTTGCACATCCAGTTCGATCATTTTCCTACTCCTCTCGCTGCGGGCTCATCCCGCTTGAAC
>DATBUE010000278.1:0-2564 GCA_036516375.1 Noviherbaspirillum sp.
ACCGCCACGGGATTGCACCCGGCTACGAGGAAAAGCGCTTCGCCGAAACGGATAAGCGCGGCCGCCTGTGCCTGATCGCCAGCCCCGATGCGCGCGAGGGCTCGGTGCTGCTGCATCAGGATGCGTTGGTGTACGCCGGCCTGTTCAACGGCAATGAAAGCGCGCAACTGGAACTTGCTGATGGACGACGCGCCTATGTGCATGTGGCGCGCGGCGCCCTGACCGTGTGCGGGCAGGCATTGCAAGCCGGCGATGCGTTGAAACTTCAGGGCACGCGCATGCTGACGCTGCAGGACGGGCGCGATGCCGAAGTGCTGGTGTTCGACTTGCCGTGATGATTGAGTGGTCCTGAATCACTACGCCTGCTGGGCGACTGCAGTCTTTCTTCCTCGCCTCCGACACCCTGCGGGAATCCTCCCCCGGATATGCGTCTACATGCAGTGATGCCTGAAAAAGGAGCCGGCCATTCCTGCGTCGGCCTTCAAGAGTGCGCCAATCATGCGCGCGAGGAAACGCGCCCGCGTGTGGCCCCGCCCGCTTCCGCGATCACGCGTCGGAAGAAGTCCACCAGTTCCGGCGCGTGGTGATCGAAGGTAAACAAATGACGCTGCGCCCACACCTGTTCGCGCACGGCATGCATGGCGTTCCGGTCGCGCAGCTGCTGCGCCAGCTCGTCGAAGCCTTCGAAGAAGATGCCGAGGCCGTGCTGGTGGGCGATTGACTGGGTGGCGACGATGGCGCCGGGATTGGCTTGCTGCAGCATCGGCAGCCCGGCTGCGGCCAGCGTGCTCATGCGTGCCGGATAGTTCAGGTCGTCCCAGTTCGCGCGACGCAACTCGCCCTGATTGACACTGGCAAACACGTGCAGCCAGCCGGCGTCGTATTGCGAGAATTCCTCGGTCCAGCGCCCTTGCGCCACATTCGGATGCAGATGCAGGTGGCGCGGTGCGAGAGCGCGTGCCTTCTCGATCCACTCCAGCCATTGGCCGTGCGTGAACTCGCCGTAGAAATGCAGGTGGATACCGTGCGCAGCCAGTTCGGCCACGTGATGGGGATGCAGGCCGATCGGTCGCCCCGGTGAAACCGTGTGCACTTCGCCGTCGCGCTCGGAAAGCAAGGGGCTGCGTTGCTGTGCGAACCAGTCGCGCTTGGGCAGGTCGCCGTCAAGTACGTGCACCGGCTTGTCCAGAGACAGGCCGGGCACCACGGTGTCGAACCAGTCGCGCATTTCAGGTGTGGAAAAGATCTGGCCGTCGGCCAGCCGATACAGATCGACCAGTTGCGGCCAGCTTCCCTTTTCCAGGCAAATGAAGGGGCCTTCCTTGAAATGCCAGACGAAGGGAATGCCGGGCGTGGCCATCAACACTTCATGCGCGAAGGGCACCGCCTGCCAGTTCAGCAGGCCGTAGATCAGATCCGGGCGCAGTGTGCGGATTGCTTCCTTCCAGTTGTCGCGCGGCAGATCCTCGACATGTCCGAAGGGCAGCGGCCCGACCGCGTTGTACCAGTAAGGCCGCTCCATCCACAGGCCGTACAGGCTGTGCCCCATTTCTTCCAGCGCGAGCACGCGATCGGCGTTGTAGGCGAGCTCGCCGACGAGCAGTATCTTCAGGCCGTCGCGCGCGCGCGGGGTGGGCGGACGTTCGCGCATGGCGCGGTATTGCGCACCTTCGTCGATCGCATGCCCGACCGTGCTGTGAAAGCGCAGCGGCTCGCGCACCCGGTAATACTGGCGAAAGGGGTTGATCCCGCCTTCCGGTTCGCGCATCAGGCGATGCCGTTGCTGCGGATGGCTCACCCATTCGCAGGAAACGCGACCGGTTTCAGCAGGCACCCCGCCGTCGAGCAATCGCGTCCAGAACAATCGGTCCAGGTCGTCCGATTCCAGCTCCGTCCGCTCGGTCCAGCGTAGGGCGCTCCGTCTATGCATGCACTGCACGAGCTGCAGCCAGCGCGCGGGTATGCGCGCTGGCACCTCGCGGTTGTAGTTGTAGCGCACGCCGGAGCAGGCCAGCACCGCGTCAGGATTTTCATCAAGACAAAGCTTCAACTGCGCGAGGTGATCGCGGTAGAGCACGTCATCGCTGGGCAAGTAGGCGATCAAGGGCGCCTGTGCCTTGTCCATCGCCACATTCAGGGCGTGGCCGAGTCCCATGTTATGCGGCAGCCGGATGTAGCGGATGCGCGTATCGGACAAAAACGCGGTTACGACTTCGCAAGTGGCGTCGCGCGAGCCATCGTCCACGATGATCGCTTCCCACTCCTTGAGCGATTGCGCTTGCAGGCTGCTCAGTGCACGCGCAATGAAATGCGCCTGTTCGTAGGTCGGCATCAGGATGCTGACCTGGGCGCCGACCTGTGCGGAAGCGGTGTGCGACATCAATTTTTCCTTGGATGCGAGGGTTGTCGCCGCGAAGTCAGCGCAGCTCTGCCGATCCTACTGCTTTGCGTATGACCGCCACTTGATATGACGCGACCGGAAAGGGAATTGTCCCGAATCCATGCGAAGGAGAAAGGTTTTGCGCAGATGTAATGCAAGCGCCCGAGGCGTTTGATGACAATCA
>DATBUE010000279.1:0-3738 GCA_036516375.1 Noviherbaspirillum sp.
GCCACCATGTCGCGCTTGAGGTCGCGGCAGATCTTGAAGCCGGTACGGACGATCGAGAACACGGTCGCGTCCGACACGGTAAGGGCGTAGGCCGGGACCTTGGTGCGCGAGAGCACGCGCAGGCCGGCCATCAGGCGCGAACAGATGCTTTCCAGTGCTTCTTCCGCATAAGCGGCGCCGAAGTTCTTCAGCACCGCCTTCACCACCACCAGCGACGTGAGTTCCTCGTCGATGCCGCCGCTGGCACGCGCACCGACCTTGAAGCGGATTTCGCGCAGGGTTTGCGAATAGCCGCGCGTGCGCTGCGCGGTCTCGAAAGCCGCCGTGACCGGCGACACCTCGGCCGTTTCACGCAAGCCCTTTCTTACTCCGGAGCGTTCGCGATGGACCAGCGAGGTCATCATCTCGTCCAGGGCATTCTTGAGTTGCTTCTTTTCCTTCGGGGTCTTGTCCTCGCGCTTTTCGATCTCCTTCATCGCGCCGAAGAGCACGGTGAATTCCTCCAGCGGCGCGTAGGTCTTTGCCAGCGCTTCTTCCAGCTTTTCGCGGCCCTTCCTGCTGCTGTCCTCGAGCAGGGACTTGACCATGCTTTTGGCCGCCTGGCGGTAAGGGAAGGAGTCTTCGCTCTCATCTTCTTCTTCCGCGCTGGCGAAGGCGCTGACCTGGGACCTGCCCTTCTCCTGCGCGGAACCGCGCCTTTGGGTCGTCGTGCGTGGGCCGCTACGGCGTTCACCGAGCGACCGGTCCTGCATCCTGCCCTGTCCGATCAGTTTGCTGTCGGCGCCGGCACGTGCATCGATCGTCCCGCGTGCCAGCGTTTGCACCTCGACGTGCTTCGCCTGTGGCAGCGGTTGGGCGGGCCCCTTTACGTGAACCTGATTCTGGTTCGGGAAGAAGGGATTTTTAATCGGGCTGTTCATGCCGAGTTTGTGGTGTCGACAGTCAAGACGGTTCCGTTCACCACCATCGCGCTCACACTCTGTCGCGCGGGCGCGGTGTGTGCGGTTCAGCGCGCGATAGTTCCATCTCCCGGCGCACATGCAAGCCCTGCAAACTCAACAAATCTCAATGTCTCACGAATCCTCACTGTTTGATTCCGCTCAGCCACCCCGTTGCTATTGTGCAGTCACGGCAGCACGAGATACCAAGCGTCGCAGCGGATTCAGGCGAACTGCGATTGGCAACAAACCAATGTGGGGAGAGACATCATGGATGCAAACTTCAACACCGAGGAAATGGGCAGCGCTAGCGTCGCAACTTCGCCGGCCAATGCCGCGCCGATCAATATCGACAAGCTGTACCGCGAACACCGTCATCACCTGCTGCGCTTCGTGCAGCGCTACGTACGCAACCCGGAAGATGCCGAAGACGTCGTGCAGAACACCTTCATGGAAGCAGTGCGCTGCGCGGACCGCTTCTCCGGTCTCTCCAAGCCCTCGACCTGGCTGTTCGGCATCGCCCTCAATCTCGCCCGCAACCATGTGCGCCGCAGCTGCGCCGACCTGTGCGACGTGATCGACGAGACCGTGCTGGCACAGATCCCCGACATGCACGCCGATCCGGCCATGTTGATCGAAATGCGCGAGATCGCTGCCAAGGTCGAGGCCATGCTCAACGAACTCTCCCCGAAGATCCGCAACACCTTCGAAGCCGTGCTGGATGGCGACTCGACCTACGAGGAAGCTGCGGAACAGCTCGAGGTCCCCGTCGGCACCGTACGTTCGCGCGTCTCCCGCGTGCGTGCCGCAGTGCGGCTGCAGTGCGGCGGTTAAGAAATCGCGGGTGCGTATCCGCGCCTGAAGCAATGCAGGAAACAAGAAAACGGCCCTGGACAGGGCCGTTTTTTCTTGGTGCTTCACGGTGCAATCATGCGCAGCGCAACCGGCCGATCGCTTGCGCTGCTATTCGGGCCGATTGCTTGCGCTGCTATTTGGTACTGATGCGGTCGCGGCGCGTGGACGAGAACCAGGCCGCGGCATCCTCCGCAGTCGCGAGAATGGCATCCATGACACTGCGCTCGTCAGGCAGGTCGTCGAGCGCGATGCGCCGCATGCCGACATAGCGGCCCTCTTCGGCATGCCAGAAAATTTCGAGCATGCCGCGCGCGGGTGTGCTCAGCGACACGGTCTGGCGTGGCGTGAATGGGGAATGGCGGCATTTCGGCAGGAAGGCCATCACCAGCAGACAGCTTCCGTCGTCCGTCTGGACGGCAGTCTTGGTGAGGACATCGCCGAACTGCAGTTCCAGCACATCCTTCGGCGTCTCGTTGACGCCGCCCTCGGCCATCTCGATCAGCTCGCGCACGAAATCGACCACTTGGCTGACGCCAAAGGGCAGGTCATCGCTCTGTTCTGTCCAGTCTTCGTGCAAGCCGTAACCTCTCGGGGTAGGGGAAATGATGCCCGGCGGGCACTTCTGATCGCTGAAGCCAAGCAGGGAAACCATTGTGTAGCCTTTGTGGCAAAAAGTGAATCGGCTGGCCATCAGGCCGCCGTCCGTCGTATGGTGTGGCGTTTCATTACCGGCCACGCTCCCCTTGAGTGGCCCCGCGCTCGGGTCGGTTCCTCGAATGGTGGATTTTCATCCCAGGCAGGGATGGGTTGAGTGCCGCGGTTCGTGCAGGAGCGCCATTGCCGCGACCGCTGGCGGGTCGCGCGGGCAGTATGTGCGCCTCGGCTGGCTGGCTCAGTTCTTCACTCGGGCCTTGCGGCAAGCTCCTGGGCGGGAGCATGCATGGCCGATGGCGAATCCTGCTCCATCCGGTTGCAGTTGCGCCCGGCGTGCTTGGCGTCGTACAACGCTGCATCGGCCCGGCCCAGCAGTTCTTCCGCGCTTTCCCCGAAATGGTAGGCGGCAGTGCCGCTGGAGACCGTGACTTTCAATCCCTGTGCAACTGCCTCCCAGTCGTACTCCTCGACCACCCGGCGGATGCGTTCGACTGGAATCCGGGCGAGATCGAGCCGGGCGGTGGCGACCATCATCAGTACGAATTCTTCGCCACCGTAGCGGGCGAAGCAGTCGGTGGTGCGCAAGGTCTGGTGCACCAGGCGCACGAAGATACGCAGCACTTCGTCTCCTACCAGATGGCCATACTGGTCATTGATCAACTTGAAGTGATCAAGGTCGAAGATGGCCACGCAAAACAGCTGGCCGGTGCGCGAGGCGCGCTCGCGCTCCTGATCCAGCGCCTGCATGAAATAGCGCCGGTTGTGGCTGCCCGTGAGGTCATCGCGGCGCGCCATTTCTTCGTTCTTGCTCAGCGCTTCCTGCAGCGCATGGTTTTTCTCGGACAGCTTTTCGCGCAGACGACTGAACTGCAGACCGATCGTGGTCAGACGCTGGATCGCGAGGAAGAAGAACAGCCACAGGATCGCCATGTCTGCGGCGCTGGTGCCGGGATAACCGAAGCGCTCGCGCCCGATGTATAGCGCCGTCGCGGTGGCCGCCCCGCAGAACAACCAGGCCGCGCTGAAGCGCCGCACGTCGAAGCTGATCATCGCGAAGTTATAGAAGACCAGGATGGAGGCGAGGAACACGAAGGCCAGTTGCGGCGCCAGCGCCAGAAAGCCGATGTGCAGCAGCAGCGCAGTGATCATCTGCGGCATCAAGAGCCCCTTGTCCTTGATGCGCAGGTTCCAGTTCAGCACGATCATCAGGCGGAACAGCAGGGCCGAGCCGCCATTCAGTGCCAGGTAGGCCAGCGCAATGGACCAGGAGACGCTCCCTGTCCACGCATAC
>DATBUE010000280.1:0-3821 GCA_036516375.1 Noviherbaspirillum sp.
CAATGAGGCTTGTTCTTCTGACTTGGATTTGTTGTTCATGAGTGATTGGAGGGGCTGCGCTGTGACGATTGAAGCTGCGGGTATCATAGCAGCGTGAAACCTTCCCGTTTTTCTTCTTGCCGGAGTTGGCGCGGGCTTGTCAGTGCGGCTTCAATGCTCTCCTTGCTCGTTTTTAATTTCCCGCCTGCGCTGGCGCAGGGCTTGCCCAGCCTCGGCGATTCCGACCGTGCGGAGCTTTCTCCGTTGATGGAACGTCGCCTCGGCGAGCAGATCATGCGCGACATTCGCCGCGATCGTGACTACCTCGACGACGCCCCTCTGCTCGAATACCTGAACCGCTTCGGCACCTCCTTGGTCGAGATTCATCCTGAAGCGCGCGGTGAGGCCAATTTCGACTACTTCTTTTTTCCTGTGCGGGACCGCACCTTGAATGCCTTCGCCTTACCCGGCGGCTTCATCGGGGTGCATACCGGACTGGTGCTCGCTGCGCAGAACGAGTCTGAGCTCGGTTCCGTGCTGGCGCACGAGATCGGGCACGTCTCGCAGCGGCATATCGCGCGCATGCTTGGCAAGCAGCGGCAGGATTCGCTGATTCCGCTTGCGGCGGCCGTGCTGGCGGCGCTAGCGGCGAGTGCCAGTCCGGATGCGGCGAGTGCAGTAATGATGGGCGGGCAGGGATTGGCGATTCAGCGGCAGTTGAACTTCAGTCGCGATGCCGAACGCGAGGCGGACCGGATTGGGGTGCAGATACTGCGCGATGCGGGATTCGACACTTCGGGGATGATTGGATTTTTTGGCCGCGTGCAGTCGGTTTCGCGTGTGTATGGTGATGGCGCTCCGGCCTATTTGCGGTCGCATCCCATGACCACCGAGCGTATTGCCGATATCCAGGCGCGCACCAGCGGTGACCGCTATCGCCAGCGGGTGGACAGCCTGGATTTTCATCTGGTGCGGGCGCGTGCGCGGGTGCTGCAGAACACTTCCGCGCAGGGATTGCGCGAGGCGGGTTCGGTATTCGATACGCAATTGCGGCAGGAGGGCACGCCACAGGCGGTTGCAGCGCTTTACGGGCATGCCTTCATCGCTTTGCGTGAGGGGAAAGCGGAACGGGCGCGTGATTGGTTGGGCAAGGCCATCGCTGCCACAAAGCAGGAGAACGCGATCCTGACCAGTCTGGGGATCGATGTGGCGCTGGCTTCGCGCAAACCGGATGTCGCAGTGACGATGGCAGAACGCGCGAAGGCGGAATTTCCTCTTTCGCGCGGCATCGCTCGGCAATATGCGGAAGCCTTGCTAGCGGATGGGCAGACCGAGAAGGCTATCGCCTATCTGCGTGACCAGGCGCAGTTGTATCGGCAGGATGCGCGATTGCAGGATCTGTTGGCGAGGGCCTATGCGGCGCAGGGCAAGCAGGCGCTGCAGCACTTGGCGTTGGCCGAAGCCTATGCGCTGACCGGAAGCTTGCCGGCGGCGATTGACCAGCTTGGAATCGCTCGTCGCGCAGGGGATGCTTCATTTCATGAGTTGGCTGTGATCGATGCGCGGGAACGCGAGTTCAAGGCGCGCTGGATGGAGCAGATGAAGGAGACGCAGGAGGCGAATTGATTGCCTGATGGGCGTGTGGACCATCAGGTTGCGTCTGGTTTGGTTCGTCAGACTTGGGCAAGGAGTTGCGAGCGGATAGTTTCCCCCGACTTGCAGCACACTCGGAGTCTTGCCCGATCATGGTGCTGGCTGGGCGACAAACCCGAAGCGGGAAGCGAGCTGCTCCCGCTCGATGAATGCGACCGGCAATTCGCCATTTTTCCAGGCGAGTCTCATTTCCTCATCGCCCGGCTGTTCCAGCCATTTCATCACTGCCTCATCAGGGGCCCCTTCGCCATGCAGGCGCAACATTTCGAGGCATTGCGTCATGTCGCGGTCATCCACCAGCGCCAGCTTTTCCCCCTCTTGCAGCAGCAGTTGCCCGGTATCGGTCAGCCAGCTTGCCTCGATCACGCGCAGCGCCTCTCCCGTATGCAGTACGAAGCCGTGCTCGGGGTCGGTGTGCGCGATGTAGGGTGTGGCTTCCAGATTCACGTAGACGCGTTGCGGCCCATTCTGGAAGTACCAGCGGCCCTGTTCGTCGTGCGTGTAGTTGCGGTTGATGAATGCGGTCAGCGCAGTGTTGCGGATCGGGTCGCCAACCAAGCCGAGCGCCTGCGCGCGCTCGTCGCGCATGCGCCAGGTTCCGCGCGCATCAAGCGCCAGCCAGCCGTAGCAGTGCGGCACATTCGGCCACTTGGCCATTGCTTGTCTGACGATGTCGTCCATCTGCTGTTCCTAGGCGGTTTCGAGGAAGTGAACGATGCGTGGTGCGAGCCAGCCCTGCCGTCCACCGACAAAACCCACATGGCCGCCGTGCCGCGGATAGTCGAGGGTGACGCGTGGCGAGGCATGGCGTGGTAGGTGTTGACCGGGCAGGAAGGGGTCGTTCTGCGCGTTGAGCACGAGCGTGGGCACGGTAATGTCTGGCAGCACGTAGCGGGCGCTTGCGCGGTGCCAGTAATCGTCGGTGTCCCGATATCCGTGCAGCGGAGCGGTGACGGCGTTGTCGAACTCGTAGAGATTGCGGGAACGCAGCATGGCCTCGCGGTCGAACAGCCCTGGATGCTGGGCTAGTTTCTGCAGGCATTTCGGCTTCAGGGTTTGCAGGAAGTGGCGTGTGTAGATCATGTTGATGCCGCGCGAGAGCGCTGCGCCGCCTGCAGCCAGATCGAGCGGTGCGGAGATGGCGCAAGCGGCGTCGACAAATCCGGCCTGTTGTTGTGATTCGCCAAGCCAGCGCAACAGGGCGTTGCCGCCCAGTGAAACACCGGTGGCGTAAAGCTTGCGCCCGTTTGCCCGCGCGGCCAGACGGCGGACGATCCAGTCGACTTCCTGCGCATCGCCCGAATGGTAAAAGCGCGGTGCACGATTGAGCTCGCCGGAACAGCCGCGAAAGTGCGGCACTGCGCCTGACCATCCGAGTGCGGACAGATGGGCCATCAATCCGCGGGCGTAGTGACTACCGGACGAGCCCTCAAGCCCATGGAACAGGACGAGCAGGGGCTTGTCGGCCGCGCCGTCGACGAAGTCCACGTCGATGAAATCACCGTCCGGCGTGTCCCAGCGTTCGCGCCGATAGACAACCGCAGGCTTGCCGAGCACGGTGGCGGGCAGGATGGTTTGCAGATGGCCGCCGGGAAGCCAGCGAGGAGCGATGTATTGCATGGGAACCAGTGCAAATCAGTGCAAGAGCGCGCTGACCGATTGTTCTCCCGGTGCTTCGCCGGGGACGACCGAGGCGTGGTGGGCGACGAGGCGCCATCCCTGGGCGGTTTCCATGTAGACGTTCGTTGCCAGAATGTGGATGTCCTGCCGCTGCGAACGGGCTCGCTGCACTTCTTCGATGACATTGTGGACGCGGACACTGGCGTTTCCGTTTGCATGAATCTGGACCGGCCGGATATGTACGCCGCCACGTTCGAAGATTTGTTCCCAGGAAGCGCGGATCGAGGCGTAGCCGACCAGGCGCGGGGCACCCGGATGAATGCAGACCACGTTGTCTTCGTTCGCCCAGAGGGCCATCAGGGCATCGATATCGGCACGCCGGATGGCGTCGTAGAAAGCGGCTTCGGCTTGTTCTGCCGATTCACAGGCGGGGTAGGTCGACATGGCAGATATTCCCTTCTCTTTTCGAGAGGACTGTTCTACGGTCGATTCGTTCGAGAGGATTTCCTGGAAGGAGGGCGGGCAGTGCGTGCGCACTGCCCGTTATGGTTTTGCTTCAGTGCCCTTTG
>DATBUE010000281.1:0-11027 GCA_036516375.1 Noviherbaspirillum sp.
GTGCCTACGGAAGCAAGCAGTTCAACTGGAAGGCGTCAGTCATCCTCGCCGTGGGGGCCGCCCTGTTCTGCGCACTGGTGTTTGTCAAGGCGCTGGGGATCCCGCTGCCGTTGGTCGGCTCGTGGTTGGGTGCCTAAGGGGGAAACGGAATGGAATTACTGAATAACCTGTCGATCGGCCTTGAAACGGCGATCACGCTTACCAATCTGGGCTATTGCCTGATCGGGGTCATCCTGGGAACGGCCGTCGGCGTCCTTCCTGGTCTTGGTCCGATCGCCACAATCGCCATGCTGCTACCGGCCACGTTCGGTCTGCCGCCCGTATCTGCATTGATCATGCTGGCCGGCATCTACTACGGCGCATCCTATGGCGGTTCCACGACCGCGATCCTGGTTAATCTTCCGGGCGAGTCGTCCTCTGTCGTGACCGCGATTGATGGCCACGAGATGGCGCGCAAGGGCCAGGCCGGCAAGGCATTGTCCATCGCCGCAATCGGTTCCTTCTTTGCCGGAACGGTCGCTACCCTGCTGCTTGCGATGTTCTCGCCGCCGTTGGCCGATTTGGCTCTGCAATTCGGTCCGGCCGATTACTTTTCGCTGATGACGCTGGGCTTGGTGGCTGCAGTCGTGCTGGCCCGCGGGTCGCTGCTCAAGGCAATCGGCATGACTGTCCTGGGCCTGCTGCTTGGACTGATCGGTACCGACGTCAATTCCGGCATGCCGCGCTATACCTTCGATATGCCGGAAATGATGGACGGGATCGACTTCGTGATCGTGGCCATGGGTATCTTCGGTATCGGTGAAATCATCCGCAATCTGGAAAATGAGGACACCCGTACGCTGGTAATGAAGAAGGTCACCGGCTTGCTTCCGAACAAGCAGGACCTCAAGCGTGCTTCCGCTCCCATCCTGCGCGGGACGGTGCTGGGCTCGCTCCTTGGTATTTTGCCGGGCGGCGGCACCATGCTTGCTTCGTTTGCATCTTATTCAATCGAGAAGAAAATCTCGAAGACTCCTTCGGAGTTCGGCAAGGGCGCGATCGAAGGCGTGGCAGGTCCGGAATCGGCTAACAATGCCGCAGCTCAGACCTCGTTCATCCCGATGCTCACGCTCGGTATCCCATCCAATCCGGTGATGGCGCTGATGATCGGCGCGATGATCATTCAGGGCATCCAGCCTGGTCCCGCGGTGATGGTCGAGCAGCCCGGATTGTTCTGGGGCTTGATCGTTTCGATGTGGATTGGGAACCTGTTCCTGGTCGTGCTGAACCTGCCGATGATCGGCGTGTGGGTGCGCATGATCATGGTGCCTTACCACCTCTTGTATCCGCTGATCCTGATGTTCTGCGCGATCGGTGTGTTCAGCCTGAAAAACAGCCATTTCGACATTTTCCTGATGGCACTCTTCGGCCTGTTCGGCTACATCTGCGCAAAGCTGGAATGCGAACCGGCGCCCCTGCTGCTCGGTTTCATCCTCGGCCCGATGATGGAAGAATATCTGCGTCGTGCGCTGCTGCTGTCGCGCAGCGATCCGCTGGTCTTCATCGAGCGTCCCATCAGCGCAACCCTGCTGGCTGTGTCGGCGCTGGCGCTGATCGTGGTGTTGACCCCTGCGCTGCGCAAGAAGCGCGAAGAAGTCTTCGTCGAGTAAGCATCTCGTTTCAGAAAAACGGCGGCCCCGCGAAAGCGGACCGCCGTTTTTTTTTTACCTTGGCTTATCCTATCGCGATGACTTTTCGCCCCAGATTTCCTGTCGCTTCCGGCAGCTGCACTTCATCGATCTTCGTCGCCGTACTCAAGACACCGTTCGGCGCCCTCGGCGTGCGTACCGCAGGCGAGGTGCTGCGAGAACTTGTCTACCTGCCGCCTGCCTATGAGGCTGCGGCGCCCACAGAGGCCGTGGCCGAGCGCGTGGCGCGACAGATCGAGTGTTATCTAAGAGATCCCGATTACCGCTTCGATCTACCCCTGGCCCCTGCGGGTACGGAGTTCCAGCGCCGTGTATGGGCGGCAATCAGTGCCATCCCGCGTGGTGAGGTTCTGACCTACGGCCACATTGCCAAGCATTTGCGTTCGGCACCGCGTGCGGTGGGTCAGGCTTGCGGCGCCAATTGGTACCCGATCATCATTCCCTGCCATCGCGTCACCGCCAGCGGTGGCCTGGGGGGCTTTTCCAACAGCGATGACGAAGCGGGCTTCCACCTGGGCGTCAAGCGCTGGCTGCTGGCGCACGAAGGTGTGGTTGCGTATCGATGAGCGGGCCTCTCGACGTGATGGTCGAGAGCCAGGCGGCGATCGACGAATTCTGTGACAGCCTGTGGCTGGAAGATGGCCTCGCCCGCAATACGCTCGATGCCTACCGACGTGATCTGGCACTATTGGCGGACTGGCTGCAGCGCGAGCGAGGCAGGACTTTGTTTGCGGCGCAGCCGGAAGACCTGAACGGCTATTTCGCTGCGCGGCACGAGGACACCAAGGCCAGCTCGGCCAACCGGCGGTTATCGGTGTTCAAGCGTTTTTATCAGCATGCATTGCGGCAGAACCGGATCGCGGCCGACCCCTGCCTGAAGATGAAAACGGCGCGCCAGGGAGCGCGCCTTCCCAAGACCTTGTCCGAAGCCCAGGTCGAAGCGCTACTGGCCGCACCCGATGTCGCCACCCCGCTCGGCTTGCGCGATCGCACGATGCTGGAGTTGATGTATGCCAGCGGCTTGCGCGTGTCGGAGCTGGTGTTGTTGAAGACGATGGAAGTGGGCATGAACGAGGGCGTCCTGCGCATTACCGGCAAGGGTAGCAAGACGCGCCTGGTGCCTTTCGGAGAGGAGGCGCGCGCTTGGATAGAGCGTTGGCTGAAACAGGGGCGGCCGGCGATCCTGAATGGGCGCAGCGACGATGCCTTGTTCGTCACCGCGCGCGGGACGGCGATGACGCGCCAGATGTTTTGGACCCTGGTAAAGAAGCATGCCGCGAAGGCGGATGTGAACGCGCCCTTGTCGCCGCATACGCTACGTCATGCCTTTGCCACCCATTTGCTCAACCACGGCGCCGACCTGCGCGTGGTGCAATTGCTGCTTGGGCATGCCGATATTTCAACCACCCAGATCTATACCCATGTCGCGCGCGAGCGGCTCAAACGCCTGCATGCCGAGCATCACCCGCGTGGATGATGTGCCACAGGCCTGCCCGCGCGCGGCCCAGGGAGCTCAGGCGTGACGCCGCTCAAGCTCATCCTGAACGTGGTGGGCATCCTGGCCGTCGTGCTCGGGGTGGTTGGTCTGTTCCTGCCGCTGCTGCCGACTACGCCCTTCCTGCTGCTTGCATCGGCGTGCTTCATGCGCGGCTCGGAACGCCTGCATCGCCGCCTGCTTGCCAATCCCTGGTGTGGGAAGCTAATCCGGGATTTCGAGGAGCACCGCAGCATTCCGCGTCGAGCGAAATTTCTGGCGCTCGTCACCATGTGGCTGTCGATCAGCCTCTCTATCTATCTGGTCTCACAGCCATGGTTACGCTTGCTGCTGGCTGTCATCGCAAGCGGTGTGTCGGTCTACCTGCTGCGCCTGCGTAGCAGGGGGAAAAACGACGAATAACGACTCGCAACTTTTCGGGTTGCCGCAAGTCAAAGTCTCCCTTCGTGTTTTGTCTACGCTGACTGCGTCCTTGCAGGTCTTCCCCATGTCTACGCTGATTTATTTCGCTGTCGTTACTGTCACCCTGTTTGCCGCCTGGATGGTGGGGACTCTCTGAACGCGGCTTGCCCTGCCCATGTCCCCGTCCCGGCAGGTCGGATTTCTGCACGCCCCAAAATGAAAAAAGCCCTGTCCGGCCAGTGCCGGACAGGGCTTTCGTCCTTGCCTGCGAGAGGACTTACTTGCGTGCGCGAGCCGTAGCTTTTTCCGCAGTTTGCGAGAACTGGCTTACCGCATTGTTCACGTTCGCTTCCATGGCCTCGACCGCCTGCTTGGTGGTCTTGCTGAATTGCTCGTAGCCGGCATTGGCATTGCCCAGTGCCGTCTTGACGAAGGCGACGACGTTTTCGGAGCCGGCGGGGGCGTTCTTGGTCACGTCATCCACCAGTTCAGCCAGCTTGCGGCTGGGTTCGGCGATCTGCTCTTCGGCCGTGCGCGTGAATTCGGCTTGGGCGTTGGCGGCGATGCCAGCCAGTTGGCGACCGTAAGCCAGAGCCTTGGCGGCGTTTGGTTGAGCCTGTGCAACAGCCAGGTTGACCGCTTCTTGCGGATCCTTGGCCGCCAGCAATTGACGAGCCGCGGCGGCGGAATCTTCAAGACCAGCCTTGGCTGCATTGATGTTCAGTTCGGCCACTTGTTCGAAGCTCTGGAAAACTTTGCCAGTCAAGGCAGTGAAAACTGCGAGCTGGGCTTCGAGGTTGGTACGGGTGGCGCCGGAAAGCTGTTCAGGGATGGCAAACATGATGTTCTCCTTCTGTAAGGGTTTGGCAAGTGCATTGTGCACTGCAACAATCGGCATTGTATGGTGGTTTTCTTGGGTGTCAAGGATTTTTTGTGCGTCGCACAAAACCGTGGCCTGGCTATTGCCCCGGTAAGGGAGGAGTGGCCTTGCGCTGCTTTTGCACCGGCTTGCTGCATAATGTGCGCCACTTTTTCCCTGCCGAATCATGGCCAAGAAAGACCACGTTTCCGAAACGCCCGCTACCCAGTTCCTGCGCAAGCATGGCATCGGCTTCACCGAGCACCCCTATGAGTATGAGGAGCATGGCGGCACCGCGGTGTCCGCGCGCGAGCTGGGCGTGGACGAGCATCAGGTGGTCAAGACCCTGGTGATGCAGGACGAGGCGGCCAAGCCCCTGATCGTACTGATGCATGGCGACCGCAAGGTCTCGACCAAGAACCTGGCGCGACAGATCGGCTGCAAGTCCGTCGAGCCATGCAAGCCAGAGGTGGCCAATCGCCATTCCGGGTTTCTGGTGGGGGGAACCTCGCCGTTTGGCACGCGCAAGGCAATGCCGGTGTACGTGGAAGAGAGCATCCTCGCGCTTGAGAAGATCTACATCAATGGCGGACGGCGCGGATTCCTGGTCGGGATCGACCCTCGCATTCTGAGCGCCGTCCTCCCGATTCGCGCCGTGTCTTGCGCTCTCGAAGAATAGAAAGGAAGTTCGCTTGTCCACTCTCTTGTTTACCGTCGCTGCCTACCTGATCGGCTCGATTTCGTTTGCGGTCGTCGTCAGCAAACTGTGCGGGATTGCCGATCCGCGTACCTACGGTTCGAAGAATCCGGGCGCGACCAATGTCCTGCGTAGCGGGAACAAGCTCGCGGCTGCCCTGACCCTGCTGGGCGACGGCTTCAAGGGGTGGCTCGCGGTGTGGCTGGCCTATCGGTTCGGGCCGGAGTACGGAGTCGGGGCGAACGGCATCGCGCTGGTAGCGATCGCGGTCTTCCTCGGCCACCTGTGGCCGGTGTTCTTCCGTTTCGTCGGCGGCAAGGGTGTGGCGACCGCGCTCGGCGTTTTGCTAGGAGTTTCCGGCTGGCTCGGCGGTGCGGCCTTTGCCACCTGGCTGCTGATAGCGTTCACCAGCCGCTATTCCTCCCTGGCCGCGCTTACGGCGGCGCTCGGTGCGCCGCTGTACTACAGCCTGCTGTTCGGCGCCGATGTGATTTTTCTGGCCATCCTGACGATGAGCGCCCTGTTGGTCTACCGCCATCGCCAGAACATTGCCAATCTGGTGTCGGGGCGAGAGGGCAAGATCGGCAGCAGGAAGAAGGTGTAGTCCGTACGAACGTTTGGGACGGCGCTCATCGAGTCAGCGCGCGCCGTCGCAGGATTTGTTCAGCTCTTACCGCAATTCGTCCAGTGGCCACCGGGGACGCACGGTGAATGCGTAGTCCTTCCGTGCCGCCTGCGGATCGCGCTGCAGGCGCAGCGCGCCGGCAAAGGAAATCATTGCGCCATTGTCGGTGCAGAACTCCAGCTCCGGATAGAACACGCGAAAGCGCTTCTTCTGGGCTGCGGCGTTCAAGGCTTCGCGCAACTGCCGGTTGGCGCCGACTCCGCCAGCGATCACTAGCCGCTTCAACCCGGTCTGCTTCAGCGCGCTTTGGCACTTCGCCACCAGGACATCGACGATGGCATCGACGAAGGCGCGCGCGATATTGGCCTTGTCCTGTTCGCAGATATTGGTCTGCTGGTTCTTCACCACCGTCAGCACGGCCGTCTTCAGCCCCGAGAAGCTGAAGTTCAGGTCCTTCGAGTGCAGCATTGGGCGCGGCAGCGTATAGGTGCCGGGATCGCCGAACTCGGCCAAGCGCGAAATCGCCGGCCCGCCGGGATAGCCGAGGCCAAGCAGCTTGGCCGACTTGTCGAAGGCTTCGCCGGCCGCGTCGTCCAGCGTTTCGCCGAGCAGCTCGTAGCGCCCGACGCCGTCGACGCGCATCAATTGCGTGTGGCCACCCGATATCAGCAGCGCAACGAAAGGAAACTCGGGCGGTTCAGTCGCCAGCAGCGGCGACAGCAAATGTCCTTCGAGATGGTGCACGCCGAGCACTGGGCGATCCAGCGCGAGCCCGAGACCGCAGGCGATCGATGCGCCGACCAGCAGGGCACCAGCCAGACCTGGCCCTTGGGTATAGGCGATGGCATCGATAGCGCTGCGTTCTGCACCCGCGCGCTTCAACACTTCTTCCAGTAGCGGAATCGCGCGCCGGATATGGTCGCGCGACGCGAGTTCGGGCACTACGCCGCCATACTCTTCGTGCATGGCGACCTGCGAATGCAGGGCGTGCGCGAGCAGGCCGCGTTGTGTGTCGTATAAGGCGAGACCGGTTTCGTCGCAGGAGGATTCGACGCCGAGGACAAGCATGCGGAAGGAGAAAGAGAGAGCCGGGGATGGCAGGGTTCTTGCAAAGCTGCATTGTAAAGGAATGCGACCTCATGAACTTGCCATGACCGACTCCAAACAGCTCAAGCTCCTCGTCGTCAATTCATTGGCCGCGCCGGAGGGGGATGACCCCGCCACGCTAGAACGTGCCGAACAGGCACGGGCGATGCACATCCGCCTGCTCGAAGATGGCTACAACATTCTCGCGGCCTTGCCGCCGGACGCCGATCTCGAGCGTCAGATTGCGCAACTGCAGCCGGACGTGATCATCGTCGATGCACAATCGGAGGCGGCCTTGAACAAGGTGGTGGACGCCACGCGCGCCGCGCGCCGCCCGATCGTCTGCTTCACCGAAGACAAGGACCGGGAAAAGATGCACGCGGCGATGGAAGCTGGTGTGTCCGCCTATGTGGTGGCCGGCATTTCGGCCGGGCGCGTGACAGAGGTGCTGGATGTGGCGGTGGCGCGTTTCGAAGTGGAGCAGAAGCTGCGCAACGAACTGAGCGAGGCGCGCACCAAGCTGGCCGAACGCAAGTTGATCGAACGCGCCAAGGGCTTCCTGATGGAGCGCCATCATTGCAGCGAAGACGAGGCTTACAAGAAGCTGCGATGCCTGGCGATGGACAAGAACCTGAAATTGGCCGAGGTCGCACAGCGCATTCTCGATGTGGCGGACTTGTTGACTTGCTAAGGGGGCGCCGTCTTGGTGCGGCGTGTCCAGTAATAGGCGCCAAACTGGAGCGCAATGCCAGCAGGACTGCCCGGGTAAACAGGGAGCCAGGCTGCCAATCGTTCCCGCACAGGCAGGAACCCGGCAGAACCTGTTGCGCTGCGACGACGCTTCGACTTGTCACGCGTTGTCTGATTCCGGTGCTTGCTGCGCGACCCACGCAATCATTTGCGGGCCGATCGTAGTAACCTCTGCGCCATGAATTCGACATCGACTCACTCCCCGATGAGCGCGCCCTTTCCGGCCGCCCGCTTCATCAAGGAAATAGGACGCGGCAGCAAGGGCGCGCGAAGCCTCTCGCGTGAGGATGCGCGCGATCTGTTTGCAGCGATGCTGGACGGTCGCGTGTCCGACCTCGAACTCGGCGCCGTCGTGCTGGCCATGCGCATCAAGGGGGAATCAGTGGACGAGATTGCAGGCTTTCTCGATGCCGCCGAAGCCTCTTTCACGCCGCTACCCACTCCCGGCGGCGAATATGCACCCATCGTCATCCCCAGCTACAACGGCTCGCGTCAGATGCCGAACCTCACGCCCTTGCTGGCCTTGCTGCTGGCGCGCGCCGGCGCGCCGGTGCTGGTGCATGGCGTGACGGCCGATTCCGGCCGCGTGACCACTGCCGAAATCTTGCGCGAACTCGAGTGTGTCTTCGCGTCAACGGCCGAAGAGGCGAGCGCGGCCTTTGTCGCGTGCCGGCCGGCCTTCATGCCGATCGAAGCCCTGGCGCCGCGCCTCGCCCACCTGCTGTCGCTGCGCAGCGTGCTCGGCGTGCGCAACTCCACGCACACGCTGGTGAAGATCATGCAACCCTTCGCCGGACCCGCGCTGCGCCTGACCTCCTACACGCATCCGGATTACCTGGAGATGCTGAGCGAATACTTCGCCAGCGCCGCCCCGGTGCAGCGCGGCGACGCCTTCCTGATGCGTGGTACCGAGGGTGAAACAGTCGCAAACGCCAAACGCGGTCACGAGATCACTTGGTTCCACGAACATCAGCGCACGCTGTTGGCTGAACGTCAGCCGCCGGTGGACGCGCTGCCACCTTTGCCGGCGGCCAGCGATGCCGTCACCACGGCCCGCTGGATCGAGGATGCACTCGCCGGTCGTCAGCCGGTGCCGGAAACGATCGCCAGCCAAGTCGAGCATTGCCTGCGCGCGGCGCGCGAAGTGCGCCTGCGTTCTGCGCAATGATCGCGTGAACGGTGAGGGCGACGATGGCCCTTCCCGTACAATCGCGCCCTCCCGAATCTTCGCGTTCGCGCGCCGCCTTCCATGAACAATAGTTATGACGTCGCCGTCATCGGCGCCGGTGCCGCTGGCATGATGTGCGCCGCCGTCGCGGCACAGCGCGGACGCCGCGTCGTGCTGATCGATCATGCAAGCCGGCTGGCCGAGAAGATTCGCATCTCCGGGGGCGGGCGCTGCAATTTCACCAATCTCGGCGCCAGTCCGCAGAACTACCTCTCGCAAAATCCGCATTTCTGCAAGAGCGCGCTCTCGCGTTACACGCCGCAGGATTTTCTCGACCTGATCAAACGTTACCGGATCAGCTACCACGAGAAGCACAAGGGCCAGCTGTTTTGCGACGACTCCGCCGAGCAGATCATCGCGATGCTGAAGGCCGAATGCGACCTTGGTAAGGTCGACTGGTGCATGCCCTCACGCGTCGAAGCGGTGCGCAAGGAAGGCGAGCGCTTCGCTCTCGATACCGAGCGCGGAACGCTGCTTGCCGATGCGGTGGTGGTGGCAACCGGCGGCCTCTCGATCCCGAAGATCGGTGCCACGGATTTCGCATACCGCATCGCGCGCCAGTTTGACCTGAAACTGGTGGAGCCGCGCCCTGGGTTGGTGCCGTTGACCTTCGATGCAAACGGATGGCAGCCCTTTCTTCCGCTGGCTGGCATCGCCCTCGAAGTGGACATCGAAACCGGCGTGAAGAAATCGCACATGCAATTTCGTGAAGATTTGCTGTTCACCCATCGCGGCCTGTCCGGCCCGGCCGTGTTGCAAATATCCAGCTTCTGGCAACCAGGCGCGGCGCTAACGATCAATCTGTTGCCCGAGCTCGACGCGGAAACGGCCTTGCTGGAACAGAAGGCATCGAGCCGCAAGCAATTGGGCAACGTGCTGGCGCAATGGTTGCCGGCGCGCTTGGCTGAAGGATTACTGATTGCCCATGACTTCGATCCGGCGGCGCGCTTGGCGGATATGCCGGACAAGAAGCTGCGCGCCCTGGGTGCGGCGCTCAATCGCTGGAGCATTACTCCGAATGGTTCGGAGGGTTATCGCAAGGCGGAAGTAACCTGCGGCGGCGTGGATACACGCGAACTCTCGCAGCAGACGATGATGGTCAACAAGGTGCCTGGCTTGTATTTCATTGGCGAAGCGATGGATGTGACCGGCTGGCTCGGCGGCTACAACTTCCAGTGGGCGTGGGCGTCCGCAGTCGCGTGCGGGAAAGCCGTTTGAGTTCGAAAGGCAACTTTGGGCTTGCTCTCGGCTCGGGTTCTGCTATACTCGCCGTCTTTCCCAAAAAATCCTTTTGGTTTTTCAGCTACATGACCACTATTCGCGTTAAAGAGAACGAGCCGTTTGAAGTCGCCATGCGTCGCTTCAAGCGCACCATCGAAAAAACCGGCCTGCTGACCGAGTTGCGTGCGCGCGAGTTCTACGAGAAGCCGACTGCAGAGCGCAAGCGCAAGCTCGCCGCTGCTGTGAAGCGCCACTACAAGCGCATCCGCAGCCAGCAACTGCCGAAGAAGCTCTACTGATTCCGTTTGCCGCACCCTGCGTGCGGTTAGCTCGTTGACCCGCTCCGGATTGCCGCAGCGGGTTTTCGTGTTTTACGGCCGGTCTTGTTGGCTGGTCTTGACTATTGGAGAAAAAGAATGAGCCTCAAGGAAAAGATCACCGACGACATGAAGGCCGCGATGCGCGCCAAGGATATCGGTCGCCTCGCTACCATCCGTCTGCTGACTGCGGCGATGAAGCAGAAGGAAGTCGACGAGCGCATCGAACTCTCAGACACTCACGTCCTTGCGATCATTGAAAAGATGATCAAGCAGCGCAAGGATTCGATTGCGCAGTTCGAAGCCGGCGGACGCCAGGACTTGGCCGAGATTGAAAAGGCGGAAATGGCCGTGCTGTCGGAATATATGCCGGCCGCCATGTCCGACGCCGAGGTCCAGGTCGAGGTGGATGCAGCGGTGACCAGCGCGGGCGCGACCGGGCCGCAGGACATGGGCAAGGTGATGGCCATCCTGAAGCCGAAGCTAGCTGGACGCGCCGACATGACTGCAGTTTCGGCCAAGGTCAAGACGGCGCTTAGCAAGGCCTGACGTTTGATGCACGCGGCGCTTGCCGGCGGTGCAGACCCGATGCAGCAGCAGGCGTGCATATCGCGCCTGGTTTTTCCCTTGATTCCACAGGAAACCACACCCGCTCCGCC
>DATBUE010000282.1:0-3587 GCA_036516375.1 Noviherbaspirillum sp.
ATCAATTGCAGCAATGGCTGGACATGCAGTCAATGCAAGCCTGACAAGGCGCAAACGCACGGGCTGCGCTGGCGCAACATACGCTGGTCGGCCCGCCCCGCGCTGGCTAGAATACGTGCATGCAACTCGATGCTCGTGCCCAAACGCTGCTCAAGACCCTGGTCGAACGCTACATCGTCGACGGCCAGCCGGTGGGCTCGCGCGCCCTCTCGAAGATTTCCGGTCTCGACCTGTCGCCTGCGACGATACGCAACATCATGGCCGACCTGGAAGAGATGGGATTCATCGCCAGTCCCCACACATCCGCCGGCCGCGTTCCCACGCCGCGCGGCTACCGCGTGTTCGTGGATACCTTGCTCACCGTGCAAAGCATCGACGAAAGCGCAGTCGAGTCGAAGCTCCAGCCACACCGGCAGAGCGCCTCTCCGCAACGCATCATCTCCAGCGCAGCCCAGGTGCTGTCGTCGCTGTCGCAGTTTGCCGGCGTGGTGATGACTCCGAAGCATGAATCGGTGTTCCAGCAGATCGAATTCCTGCGGTTGTCGGAAAAGCGGGTGCTGCTCGTCATCGTGGCGCCGAACGGCGAAGTGCAGAATCGCCTGCTGCTGACCGATGTGGACTACAGCCCGGCCCAACTGACCCAGGCGGCCAACTACATCAACCAGCACTACGCCGGCTGCAGCTTCGATCAGGTGCGCACGCGGCTCCAGGGCGAGTTGCGCCAGTTGCGCGACGATATGACGAAACTGATGCAGGCCGCGGTCGAAGCCGGCAGCGACGCCATGGCCGACACGGGTGAGGAAGTCGTGATTTCAGGCGAGCGCAATCTGCTCAGCGTGACGGACTTGGCGTCGAACATGCATTCCTTGCGCAAGCTGTTCGACCTGTTCGAACAGAAGACCAGTTTGATGCAGTTGCTAGACGTTTCCAGCAAGGCGACCGGCGTGCAGATCTTCATCGGCGGGGAATCGCAACTGGTGCCTGTGGACGCGATGAGCGTGGTGACCGCGCCGTATGAGGTCAATGGCAAGGTGGTCGGAACCCTGGGCGTTATCGGCCCGACGCGGATGGCTTACGAGCGTGTCATTCCTATCGTGGACATCACGGCCAAACTTCTGTCGAACGCCCTGAGCCACTCCTGAACCCGCTTGCAGCGAGCGGTAGCCGATGCAACGTCAGCGGACCCGGTGCGGACAGTCGGTCTTGGTGCAGTGCCCGTACAGCGCAAGGGCATGTTCGGCGATCTGGAAGCCACGCTCGCGTGCAATGCTCTGCTGACGCTTCTCGATCTCGTCGTCGACGAATTCCTCCACCCGCCCGCAATCCAGGCAGACCAGATGGTCGTGGTGCGCGCCCTGGTTCAACTCGAACACCGCCTTGCCGGTTTCGAAATGATTCCTGTGCAAAAGTCCTGCCTGCTCGAATTGCGTGAGCACGCGGTACACCGTGGCCAGGCCGATGTCCATGTTCTCGGCCAGCAGAATCTTGTAGACATCTTCGGCACTCAGGTGGCGCACACTGCTGTTCTGGAAGATTTCGAGGATCTTCAAACGCGGCAGGGTCGCCTTGAGTCCGCTGGCTTTCAGTTCGGAGGTATTGCTGGACATGTTGGTGGTCGATGACGGGGATATCTGCTTTATCATATAGCCTTTTGCCTGCTTGCCCAAGGAATCGAGACCACCATGAGCGTGCCGTTCTCCCGCCGTGACCACCGCTTCGCCGCACTCTTTCTGGTCGCGGCCACGCTTCTTTCGGGATGTGCTGCAAAGAATCCCCTGATCGACGAACCCGCCTCATCCGGCACCGAAAGCGGCGTCCAAACCAAGGGCCCCGGCACTGTCAATCGCCTGCTCGGCGCCCTGTCCCCTTACCGCATCGATATCCAGCAAGGCAATTTTGTCTCACGCGAAATGGTCAGCCAACTGAAGACCGGCATGTCGCGCGAGCAGGTGCAGTTCATCCTCGGCACGCCGCTACTGACCGACATATTCCATGCGAACCGCTGGGATTACGTATTCCGCCTTCAAAAGGGCTCCGGCGCCGTCATATCGAGCAAGGTTGCCGTGTTCTTCGAGGGGGACCGTCTGGTCAAGGTAGACGGGGGCGAGCTGCCGACCGAAGCCGAGTACCTGGCCTTCATTACCGGCGAAACGAAGTAAGCCGCCACCACTTCAAGCCGCCAGCACTTCCGTCTGGCGTTCTTCCAGAGCTTTTAATGAACAAGATGAAAATAGCAATTGCCGGCGCTTCCGGCCGCATGGGCCGCATGCTGATCGAGACTGTGCTGGCCGCTGACGATGCCTGCCTTTCCGGCGCGCTGGATGTGGATGGGGCCGCCAGCATCGGCAGCGATGCCGGCGCCTTCCTTGGCAAGAGCACTGGGGTCGCTATCGAATCAGACCTCGCCCGCGCACTCTCGGGCGCCGAATACCTGATCGATTTCACACGCCCGGAAGGCACCTTGCGGCATCTGGCTTATTGCGCCGAGCATGGCATCAAGATGATCATCGGCACCACCGGTTTCGACGAGGCAGGCAAGGCCGCGATCCGTGCTGCCGGTGAAAAGACGGCGGTCGTGTTCTCGGCCAACATGAGCGTCGGTGTCAACGTCACGCTCAAGCTGCTGGAAATGGCCGCGAAGAGCTTTTCACATGGCTACGACATCGAGATCATCGAAGCCCACCACCGGCACAAGGTCGATGCGCCCTCGGGCACGGCCCTGATGATGGGCGAGGTCGTCGCCGATGCGCTGGGACGCGACCTGAAGGAAGTCGGCGTGTTCGCGCGCGAAGGCGTGACCGGCGAGCGCGATCCCTCCTCCATCGGCTTTGCGACTATCCGCGGCGGCGACATCGTCGGCGACCACACCGTCCTGTTCGCCGGCATCGGCGAACGCATCGAGATCACCCACAAATCGGCCAGCCGCGTGACCTACGCCCATGGCAGCCTGCGTGCGGCCCGCTTCCTGGCCGACAAGCGCCACGGCGTGTACAACATGCAGGACGTGCTCGGCTTGCGCTGAGCACAGGCCTTTGCCCGCTCATGGAAGAAACGCTCGGCCTTGCACATTACTGGGCACACGGCGACGCGGTCACGCGCGGCGTGGCCTACCTGCTGTTGCTGATGTCGCTTGCAACCTGGTACTACATCCTTTCGAAAGCGTGGAGTTCCTGGCGTACGCGGCGCAGTGCGCGCGCACTGGACGGTTTCTGGCAGGCGCCGACGCTGGAGGAGGCCATCGGCCTGCTGCGCAATACAGACAGCGAAAACGTCTACACGCCGCTGGCCGCGCAAGGCGCGCTGGCGGCCAATGTGAGTGCGCAGAAAGGATCGCTGAATGCCGCCATCGATCCGGGCGAGCTGATCACGCGTACCCTGCGCCAGGAAATCAATCGCGTCTCGGCGCGCCTCGAAAGCGGCCTCACCCTGCTCGCCTCGGTGGGATCCACCGCGCCCTTCATCGGCTTGTTCGGCACGGTCTGGGGCATCTATCACGCATTGGTTGCGGTATCTGCCGGCGGCGCGATGCAGATCGACAAAGTCACCGGTCCGGTCGGCGAAGCACTGATCATGACCGCGGCCGGCTT
>DATBUE010000283.1:0-2711 GCA_036516375.1 Noviherbaspirillum sp.
CACCTTGTGGCCGAGCTTCTGACCCATCAGGGCCAGGCGGATGAACTCGCGATCCTTGTAGCCATTGCAGACGATGGTGCCGCCCTTCGGTGCCAGCGCCAGCACGGCCATCAGCTCCGGCTTGGAGCCCGCCTCCAGGCCGATGGAAACGTTCTGCGTGGCGATGATGTTCTCCACCACCGCTTCCTGCTGATTGACCTTGATCGGGTACAACGCGGTGTACTTGCCGGCGTACTCCATGCGCTCGATGTTGGCGTCGAAGGCGCCGGTCAGGCGCCGCACGCGGTCCTGCAGGATGCCGGGAAAGCGCACCAGCAGCGGCAGCGACAGCCCCGCCTCGCGCAATTGCTCGATCAGCCCGTTGAACTCGATCGGCTCACCGCTCGGCCCCTGCGGGCGCACTTCGACATTGCCCTGATCATTGATGGCGAAGTAACCGGCCCCCCAGTGGCGAATGCCATAGATGCTGCGGCTATCGGCAGCGGTCCACTGGCTACCGTCGTCTTTACGTGTGCGTCGTACAGGCATCGAAGCCTCCCGGAAAGAATTGAACGTTTCGCCGCAAGCAGATGCGCCCGGCGAAGGCTATGCGGCTTCGACAGCCGATATGCGCAAAAAGGTGAAAATTGGTGAGGCTGTCACAGCGGCACTCAGCCGCCGGACTTCTTGGCCTTGAAGCCGCGTTTGCCGAGTTCGTCGAGCAGCAGCTGGACATGATCGCCCTGGATCTCGATGACGCCGTCCTTCAGCGCCCCGCCGGTACCGCAGCGGCGCTTCAGCGCACTGGCCAGTTCCTTGAGTTCGCTTTCCGGCAGGGGCACGCCGCTGATGGTGGTCACCGTCTTGCCGCCTCGCCCCTTGCTCTCGCGACGTACCCGCGCGACACCGTCCCCCTCTGGCACGAGGTTTTGCTTGCACACGCAGCTGCCCAGAGGCTGACTGCAGTCGGGACAATGCCGACCGCTGTCGGTGGAATAGACCAGCCCACCCAGGCCGGCCAGGGAAGTGGTTTTCTTGGCCACGCAAACCTCGCTCGCGAATCTGGTCCTGTCTGACAGGACCGAACAGCCGGCTAATTTACCAGCATTGCGGCCCAGCTAGCAGACCGCCGCCCGGACAACGACCAGTGCCGGCTGGACGACCTGCGAGAAAAGTTCGAGCCTGCGCGACTCAGACGATACGTCCGGTTGGCGCATAAGGTGCCGGATCCACGATCGGTTCGCGGCCGAGCATCAGATCCGCCAGAAGCTGGCAGGACGCAGGTGCCAGCACCAGCCCGTTGCGGAAGTGCCCGCAGTTCAGCCACAGCCCGTCGAAACCGCTGACCTGCCCTATATAAGGGACACCGTCTGGCGAACCAGGACGCAGACCCGCCCAGTGCTTGACCACTTGCGCGTCGGCGAGCGCGGGCAGCAATTCGATTGCGGTCGCTCGCAGGCTTTCCAGCGCATCCTCGGTGGGCGTCTTGTCGAAACCGACATCTTCCAGCGTGCTGCCGACCAGGATATGGCCGTCGCGACGGGGAATCGCATAGCGCCGCTTGGCCAGCACCATGCTCGGCAGGAAGTCCTCCGCGCATTTGAAGAGAATCATCTGTCCCTTCATCGGCTTGACCGGGATCTGCAGTCCCAGAGTCGCCAGCAACTGGGCGCTCCAGGCACCGGCCGCGACGACCACGTGATCAGCCCGCATATCGCCCTGCGCCGTCCTCACGCCCACGACCCGCGAGCCATCTTGCAGAAAGCTCTCGACCGGGCAATGCTCGACGACCGTCACGTTGGACAACCTTGCCAGCGCCGCGCGCAACGCCTGCAGCAGTCGCGGATTGCGAATGTTGGCCACGCCCTCCATGTAGACGGCCCGTCCGTAACCCTCCCCCAGCGAAGGCACGGCCTTGCGCACCGCCTCCATCGGTACCGCGTGCAACGGACGGCTATAACGCTCGGCCCAACTCAGCGCCTCGGCCTCGTCGTGCAGGTCGAGCCAGTAGAGGCCTGTCACATGCACCTCGGGGTCCACCCCCGTCTCGCTCAGCAGCCGTTCACCCAGCTCCGGGTAGAAGTCCTGCGACCAATGCGCCAGCGCAGTCACCGCCGGGCTGTAGCGCCACGGATACAGCGGCGAAACGATCCCGCCGCCGGCCCAGGAGGCTTCGCTGCCAACATTGCCAGACTCCAGCAGCAACACCGATTTCCCCGCTTCCGCCATTCGATAGGCCGATAGCAGACCAATCACGCCTCCGCCGACAACGATCACTTCTTGATTCACAAGCCTCTCCCACAATCTGGTTCACATTTCCGCCCGAGCTGACTTGGACGGCCGGGCACGCTGCTTTAAAAGAGGACGTTCGCGCATCTCTTCATGACATGCGGGAACAGCAGCCAGGACGGCCGAACATCATACGTGCAAAGGAACCGCACTATGTCGAACCGAAATCAAGGCTTCACGCTTATCGAACTGATCGTCACGCTGACAATACTGGGCATCGCTGTCGCGATAGCCGTCGCGGCATTTGGAGAGGTGATTGAACGGAATCGACAGGAGGCACTGAAAGACGAGATCGAGAACGCGCTGTACACCGCCCGCACGCAAGCGATTCTGCAGCGCCGGACCATCGAGATATGCGGGAGCGGAAACGGAAAGAGCTGCTCATCCAGCTGGACGGATGGTTGGCTCATTCGTGCACCGAGCGGCCAGATACTGAAGCAAGA
>DATBUE010000284.1:0-3285 GCA_036516375.1 Noviherbaspirillum sp.
TGGTGTTTCCTGCAGCTTGCGCTCCAGCTTGTCGGTCACCTGCTCCGCCATCTGCAAGGCACTGGCTCCCGGCCACATCGCGCGCACCACCATCGCCCGAAAGGTGAATGGCGGATCCTCGTCCTGCCCAAGTTGTGCATAGCCGAGCACGCCGCCGATCAGCAACGCGGCGATCAGGTAGCGCACCAGCGGAATATGTTCGAGTGCCCAGCGCGACAGATTGAAGCCGCCGGATTTCATTGCGCACTCCCGGTAGCGGAGGCGGTTACCTGTTGGTTCTCCAGCAGCTTGACCTTCTGCCCTGGCTTGAGCTGGTTCACGCCAGCGGTCACGATCATTTGCCCCGCCTGCACGCCGCCCTCGACCAGCACCTCGTTGCCATCGTGCCCGACCACCTTGACCGGCACCGAACGCACGCTGCCGTTCTCGACGACCCAGACCGCACTGTCAGCGCCCGCTTGGCGCAATGCGGTGAGCGGGAGATGCAATGCCTTGCGCTCGTCCTGGTCGGAAAATTGCACGTAGGCGCTCATGCCGAGCTGAAGTTCGGGAGATGCTTCCGGGATCGCGATGCGCGCGGTATAGGTTCGGGTAGCGGGGTCGGCAACCGGCGAGACTTCCCGAATACGACCGGTGAAGGTTTTTCCGGGCAAGGCCCAGGCATGCACGCTGAGCTTGTCGGCTTTGCGCAATTCAGCGAGTCTGTCTTCGGGAATGCCGATTACCACTTCCTTCTCACCGGCCTGCGCCACCCGCACCACTGGCGTTCCCGCGGTGACCACTTGCCCCGCTTCGGCATCGACTGCCGTCACCACGCCATCGACATCGGCTACGAGCGTGGCGTAGCCGGCCTGGTTCGACTGGTTGCGATAGGCGGCCAAAGCCTGGTCGTAGCTGGCCTCCGCCGCGCGTGCCGCGGTCTGTTTGCTGTCGAGCACGGCCTGGCTGACGAAATTTTTCTCGCGCAAATCGCGGTAACGCTGCAACTCCGCACGCGCCAGTTCGCGATTGCTCTCGGCGGCCTTCAAGGCGGCGTTCGCCTGCTGCTGTGCAAGGCGCAGGTCTTGCGGATCGAGGCGCATCAAGACCTGACCGCGCCGCACCGTCGACCCGACTTCCACTTCGCGGGAGACGATCTTGCCCGGCACCCGAAAACCGAGACGCGACTCGATGCGCGCGCGCACTTCGCCCGGCAATTCGGCCGTTGTCGCATTGGCCTCGGCGGCCAGCTTGACCGCCCGCACCGGGCGCACATCCTCGGCCTGCTCGACCGGCTTGGAACACGCGCCCAACAACAGGATGCCGGCTATGAGAGGCAAGGCGGCGAACGCCTGGGAACGCGGCCGCCACAGGAGGGAACTTGTCGGATAAGCCAGCATTTCTTTTCCTTTACTATTCGGCGGCCACGAAAACCGGGTCCACAGGCGGACTCGCGGAGGACATTAATAACTTACGGGTCAGTAATTATAGGGACGCGTCCTGCCTTTGTATATGACTTCACGGTCACTTATTTCATGCCAATCGATCATTACGAAAATTTCCCTGTTGCCTCGGTGCTGATGCCCGCGCATCTGCGCCCGGCGGTCGAGGCGATCTATGCCTTTGCCCGTTCAGCAGACGACATCGCTGACGAGGGCGACGCGACGCCGGAGGAACGGCTGGCCGCACTGGCGCAGTACGAACGTGAACTGGACGTCATCGCGCAGGGCGGTGTTCCCGGCTCCGCCTTGTTCGCGCGACTCGGACAAGTAGTCGTCGCGCACGGTCTGCCGCTGCAACCGCTGCGCGACCTGCTTTCCGCCTTTCGCCAGGACGTGGTCCAGTATGAGTACGCGCATTACGAAGACTTGCTCGATTACTGCGCACGCTCCGCCAATCCGGTCGGCGAGTTGATGCTGCATCTTTACGATGCAGCCGACGAGCGTAACCAGCGCGAGGCGGACGCGATTTGTACGGCGCTGCAGTTGATTAATTTCTGGCAAGACGTGGCGATCGACCAGCGCAAGCCGCGCCTGTACCTGCCGCTGGAAGACCTGGAGCGACACGGCGTGACGCGTGAGCAGATTGTCGAGGCCAGGGTTGATGGCGCCTGGCGCAAACTGATGCGTTTTGAGGTCGCACGCGCACGTGCATTGATGGAATCGGGCGCACCGCTAGCCGTGCGGCTGCCGGGCAGGATAGGTTGGGAACTGAGATTGGTCGTGCAAGGCGGGCTGCGTATTCTGGAGCGCATCGAAGCCGTTGACTACGACGTCTTCCGGCGTCGGCCGCAGCTGGGTCCGCGCGACTGGTGCGTGATGGGATGGCGTGCGCTGCGCATGGCGCGCTGAAAATGGGTTTGTCGCGGGCGCAGCGCCTCGGCTAGCATAGCGCCTTTCCTTTTCGCCACACCTTCATGTCGCCCGACGAATACTGCCAGCAGAAAGCCGTGCAAAGCGGCTCCAGCTTCTATTACAGCTTCCTGTTCCTGCCGCCGGAACGGCGCCGCGCGATCACGGCGTTGTATGCCTTCTGCCGCGAAGTGGATGACGTAGTCGACGACTGCAGCGACCCCATGGTCGCCCGCAACAAGCTGGCGTGGTGGCGCAAGGAAGTCGGCGCCATGCTCTCCGGTGCGCCCACGCATCCGGTCACACAGGCACTGCAGCCGCATCTGGCAACGTATCGACTCGACGCCAAGCACCTGGTCGCCATCATCGACGGCATGGAGATGGATCTGGACCAGACGCGCTATCTCGATTACGCGGGGCTCAAGCGTTACTGCTGGCACGCCGCCGGCGTGGTCGGGATTCTGTCGGCCAGCATTTTCGGCGTCACCCGTCCGCAAACGCTGGAATACGCGGAAAGACTCGGCTTGGCCTTCCAGCTCACCAACATCATCCGCGACGTGGGTGAAGACGCACGCAAGGGCCGCATCTATCTGCCGGTGAATGAGCTGCAGCAGTTCAACGTGACGGCGGCCGACATCCTGAATGCGCGCCACAGTGAAAACTTCGAGAAGCTGATGCGCTTCCAGGCCGAGCGCGCGCGTACGGTCTACGACGAAGCGCTTGCGCTGCTGCCGAAGGAAGACCGGCGAGCACAGAAACCGGGCTTGATGATGGCGGCGATCTACCGCGCGCTGCTGGAGGAGATCGAGCGCGACGGATTCCATGTGCTGGAGCACAAGGTGTCGCTGACGCCGATACGCAAACTGTGGCTGGCTTGGAAGACGTATGTGTTTGGGTGATGTGGGCGGTGCTGCAGAAGGTAAACAGCGGCGGGACAAGCTCCTTCCCCCTTCCA
>DATBUE010000285.1:0-6598 GCA_036516375.1 Noviherbaspirillum sp.
CGACCAGTTGGTGCAGCAGAAGCTGAACCGCGACATTCCCATCGTCTCGACTGGGGAGGCGATCAAGACATTGAAAGAGCTGGGCTTCAAATCCCTGTATGAGCTCGATACCTGGCATTCCCTGCGCGTGACCAAAGGCGAGGCGACGCTGCGCATCAGCGCCATGCCGGCGCGCCATGGTCCGCCTGGGGCCGCGGTGGCGCTGCCGGAGACGATGGGATCGATGCTGGAGTTTTCCCGCGACGGCAAGCCCGGCTACCGTATCTACATCAGCGGCGATACGCTGATCTACGACGAGCTCAAGCAGATCCGGGAGCGCTATCCGGACATTGACCTCGCCCTGCTGCATTTGGGCGGCACGCGCATCCTCGGTGTGGTGAAGGTCACGATGGATGGCGAAGATGGCGTGGAACTGATGCAGATCGTCGTGCCGCGCCACGCGATCCCCATCCATTACAACGACTACGACGTGTTCAAGTCGCCACTGTCGGATTTCCAGAAGGCGGTGCAACAGGCGGGTTTGCAGGACAAAGTGACTTACCTCGCGCACGGCGAGCGTTACCGCTTCAAGTCCCGTCCTCGCTGAGCCCGGCGCCCGTTTCGATCCGTACTATCCTGTCGCCTTCCTGTTCAAAGAGGAGACCACATGAAAGACCACGACATCGGAGACGAATCCCTGCGCGACGCTCAGTTCGAGGCCGGCCTGCGCATGCGCACGCAAGTCATGGGCGCAGACTTCGTCACGCGTGCCTTCGAAGGTGCCGATGCATTCACGCTGCCGCTGCAGGAATTCATCTCGCGCAATGCCTGGGGCAGCGTGTGGTGCCGCGACGGACTCGACCTGAAGACGCGCAGCCTGATCACCGTCGCCATGCTGACCGCGCTCGGCAAGTCGCAGGAGCTGAAAGGGCATGTGCGTGGCGCGCTGAACAACGGCGTCACGCCCGAGGAGCTGCGCGAGGTGTTGCTGCACGCTTCGGTCTATTGCGGCATGCCGGCGGCCATCGAAGGCTTTCGCGCGGCGGCGGAGGTGGTCGCCGCGGCAGCCGAGCAGAAACAGGGCTGAATGGAGGGAATCCGGCGCAACTGTGTCGGAAACGAGACGGATTAGGACCGCTGGGCTGTTTGAGCGATCAATCAAATCCCTAGGCGCGCTGCGTGCATCGCTATAATTCTTTCCCTTTGGAAACTAACTCCCTTGGAGCAGGCGGGGTTTCCATCCTGTGGAGAGGTGCATGCGTACAAACCTGCCGGTCACCGGCGTCGAGTATCTGATGCGCGATGGTGATGCCATCGTGTCCAAGACGGACCTGAAGGGCCGCATCACCTATGTCAATCCCTCGTTCATCGAAGTCAGCGGGTTCTCGCTGGACGAGTTGCTCGGCGCGCCGCACAACCTGGTGCGCCATCCCGACATGCCGCCGCAAGCCTTTGCCGACCTGTGGGCGACGCTCAAGCGCGGCATGCCCTGGACCGGCATGGTCAAGAACCGGCGCAAGAACGGCGATTTCTACTGGGTGCGCGCCAACGTCACGCCCTTGCGCGAGGACGGTGTCGTGTGCGGTTACATGTCGGTGCGCACGCGCCCCGCACGCGAGGAGGTGGATGGGGCCGAGCGGGCCTACCGTGTGTTGCGCGAAGGGCGGGCCCGGCATCTGGCCATACGCGGTGGCCAGGTGGTGCGCACCGGCTGGCGCGGCATTCCGGATGCGCTGGCCAATCTTTCCTTTTCCACCCAACTCGCACTGTTCTTCCTTCCCCTGATTGCGCTTGCGCTGGCTTGCGGCGTGCTCGCGGCGCGCCAGACCGCGCCGCAGGGCGTGGCCATCCTCGCGGCATTACTGGCCGCCGGTTGCGGCGGGCTGTGGTTCTGGCTGCAGCATTCGATCGCGCGGCCACTGGCCGGCGTGCTCGACGCCGCGCGTATCACGGCCGGCGGTGATCTCACGCAAGGTTTTGCAAGGGGCCATCGCGGCGACTTCGGGCGCCTGCTCGATGCGCTGCAGCAGATGAATGTGAATCTGCTTGCCATCATCGGTGACGTGCGCGCCAACGTCGACTCCATCCGCAGCGGCACCAACGAAATCAATGCCGGCAACCAGGGCCTGTCGCAACGCACCGAAGCCCAGGCTTCCAGCATCGAGGAAACGGCGGCCAGCGTCGAGCAGCTCACCTCGACCGTGCGCCAGAACGCCGAGAGCGCGCGCGAAGGCGACGCGGTCGGCGTGGCGGCAGCGGCGGTCGCTGCGCGCGGAGGCGAAGTGGTCACGCGCGTGGTGCGCACGATGGAGGCGATCAACCATTCCTCGTCGCAGGTCGTGACCATCGTGCGCCTGATCGACGACATCGCCTTCCAGACCAATCTGCTGGCGCTCAACGCCGCCGTGGAAGCGGCACGCGCCGGCGAGCACGGGCGCGGCTTTGCCGTGGTTGCCGGCGAGGTGCGCAGCCTGGCCCAGCGCTGCAGCAATGCCGCGCGCGAGATCAAGTCATTGATCGATGCAGCGGGGCAGGAAGTCGAAAGCGGCACGGCGTTGGTGCAGCAGGCGGGCAGCACGATGGACGAAATCCTGCGCGCGGTGCGCGAGGTCGGCGCGATCCTCAGCAGCGTGGCCACCGCCAGCAGCGAGCAGAGCGCGGGGCTGGAGCAGATCAGCCAGGCGGTCGCGCACCTGGACCAGGCGACCCAGCAGAACGCGGCACTGGTCGAGCAATCGACCGGCGCATCGGCGGTGCTGGCCGAGCAGACCGAGCAGTTGGTGCAGGCCATGTCGGTGTTCCGCCTGCGCTGAGCGCGGTGCAGCGCTGCGGCTTGCCTTTGCTGGAGCGTGCCGATCCAGGCTCACAACCAGTACTGGAACAGCCGCGCGCCCCACTCGCGGATGCGCGCGCCGATGCCGCGCTGCCGCCATTCCTCGTAGCGGATCTCGACCGATTCGGACAGGTCGTGCTCGAACAGCGCTTCCATGCGTTGCGCGAACTCGACGTCGAGGATCACCGCATTGATTTCATCGTTGTGCAGGAAGCTGCGGATGTCGAGGTTGGTCGAGCCTATGGTCGACCACACGCCGTCGATCATCGCCGTCTTCGCATGCAGCATTGCCGCCTTGCGTTCGTAGACGCGCACGCCCGCGCGCAGCAGCTCGCCATAGAACGAGCGCCCTGCGTGCAGCAGCAGGTCCACATCCGAAAAACTGGGAAAGATCACCTTCACGTCGACACCGCGCCGCGCAGCTTCCTTCATCGCGCGCAGCACTTCGCGGTCCGGCACGAAGTAGGCCGTGGTGATGTGGATGCTGCGCTCGGCGTGCGTGAAGGCCGACACATAAGTCTGGTAGACGGCGAAATGGTCGCGCGCAGGCGTGCTGCCGATCACGCGCACCAGGGCCTTGCCGCGTGCCTGCAGTTGCGGGAAGTACTCGGCCTGCGCCGGCAAGTGCCCGGTCTGGCGGCGCCAGGTATCGAGGAACATGCGCTGGAAATCGGCCACCGCCGGGCCTTCGATGCGCATGTGGGTGTCGCGCCAGGCGGCCGCGCGCGCATCTTCCGGCGCCGGGTCGCTCTTCGAGACCGACAGCGCGCTCTTGCCGTAGACCTGGCTGATGTTGACTCCGCCGGTGAAGGCGGTGCGTCCATCCACCACCAGCATCTTGCGATGGTCACGCTGGTTGACTTTCCAGTCTCCGCGCGCCACCAGCGGATTGACCGGGTTGTATTCGAGGACCGCGACGCCGGCTGCGCGCATGCGCTCGAAGAATTCGCGCGGCGTAGCCAGCGAGCCGACGCTGTCGTAGATCAGGTTGACCACTACCCCGGCGCGCCGCTTTTCGATCAGCAGGTCGGCCAGCGCGTGGCCGACTGCATCGGCATCGAAGATATAGGTTTCGAGATTGATGTGGTCGCGCGCCTCGACGATGGCTTCGCGCATGGCGCGCATCGTGGCCGGCCCGTCGGCCAGTAGTTGCACCTTGTTGCCGGCCACCAGTGGGCGGCCGCTGATTCTTTCCTCGGTCGCGACATGGTAGGCAAGGATGTCGGTGGCGCCGCTGTGCCGTTCCAGTTTTCCAAGCAGGGCAGCACGCCGTTGCGCCGGAAGCAGGCCGTCGCTGCCGACGATGGTCGGCTCCGCAGCGACGGCGGTGCCGTCGTGCAGGTGTGCGACATCCGGCAGGCTCGCGCACGCGACCAGCAGCAGTGGCAGCAGCGCGACAACGAGTCGCTTGCCCACGCCTTGCAAGAAGCCGGATGAAAGTGCGGACGAAAGCCGATTGTCATGCACGCGCGCGTGAGATGCAGCCGCTCTTGGCCAATCCGGCGAAGACCATCGATTCATGTTCCTGCCCCAAGGTTTTCCTGATTAAACCGCGCGGCTGGGGCAGGGGTGTTGCACAGAAAAGGGCGCGTGGGGCGCCGTGCTTGCGTTCCCGCAAGAAAGTGCCGGCATTGCGCCGGCATTGCATCCGTTCTAGCTCAGCTTGCGGGCCGGACTATCGAGCGGAGTGATCGCATAGCCCTTCGCGCTGATCTGCTCCAGGGCGTGGTTGGGATCCAGTCCATCGATGGGCTGGTTGCGGTCGTCAAGGTCGACATTGTTGTCGGCGGTTTCCCAATCCACCGCTGTGGCTTCGTCGGGAATCGGGCGCCCCTCGGGCACTGCGAGGTAGCTGAATTTGCCATTGCTGTCGGGGCGACGGTACAGATCGACTTTCATGGTTCTCCTTCCTGGTGAATGTCCCGTATGGACATTTCGCCATCGCGAAAGTTTGCCGCGTCCCGACGCCTTTCGCTGCCTTTCGCCTCCCTTCGTTTCGCCTCGCGTTATCCCCCTCGCAAGCTTTGCGCCGAATTCGTTTTCATAGCGAAAACTTTCGGCAAAAAAACCTTTCCGTGTTGCATAAACGCGTATTGACCCGCGAAAACCCGTCTTTAGAATGGGCAACGTTGTGCTACGTCAAGAAGCGCTGATTCCATTGCTTCAACGCACGTAGCCGGCGCTTCGCCCCGCACTTCCCGCGCCTCTTGCGCGAGTTCCGGAATGCAATCTTGGCGGCGCGCCTCCGACGGTTCGCGCAGCGGGCCGATGTGTTCGCAGTTCAAGAAGGAGATCATGCATGACCGATCTACTCGCCTCCAAGACCCGCCTCTGGACCCGCGCCGCGCGCGTCTTTGCTTTTGCCGCCGCAGTCGGCGTCAGTGTCACCGCCAGCGCCTGGGCCGCGCCCGCCCCCTCGTTGACGCTGGATGCCTCGCTTCATGAAGAAGTCGTGATGGTGCCCGCCATTTCCGGCGGCCAGCGCGTGCAATTGGAAACGACGGTCTTCAAGCCGCCCGGCCAAGGCCCGTTCCCGGTGCTGATCATGAATCACGGCAAGGCCCTCGGCAATCCGCGTGCCCAGAACCGCGATCGCTTCCTGGTGGTCGCGCGCGAATTCGTGCGCCGTGGTTATGCAGTCGTGGTGCCGATGCGCAAGGGCTTCTCGCGCTCGACCGGCGACTACAGCGATCGCGGTTGCAACATGACGGCCAATGGCCACATGCAAGCCGAAGACCTGTACGGCACGCTCAGCTACCTGCGCAGCGAGCCGTGGGCCGATGCCAGCCGCGTGATTGTCGCCGGCCAATCCTACGGCGGCCTGACCGCGATGGCTTTCGGCACCCGCAACTATCCCGGCGTGAAAGGCTTGATCAACTTCGCCGGCGGCTTGAAGGTGCACGGTGGAAGCTGCCGCTGGCAGGATTCGCTGGTCGAAGCCTTCGGCACCTATGGTTCGCTGAGCCAGGTCCCGAGCCTGTGGTTCTATGGCGCCAACGATCACCACTTCAACCATCAGCTCGCCAGCCGCATGCACCAGGCCTACACCCACGCTGGCGGCAAGGCACGTCTGGTGGCCTACGGCGCGTTCAAGAAGGATGCGCACGGCATGGTCGGCAGCCGCGACGGCGTGCGCATCTGGTGGCCGGAAACCGAGAAATTCCTGCAGGCGCTCGGCATGCCGACCGAACCGGTGGTTGCGCTGGCCGACGACAACCGCTTCCCGCCGACCGGTTACGCCGCAGTCGACAATCTGGAAGCCGTACCCTTCCTGCGCGGCAAGGGACGCGAGCAGTACCAGGTGTTCCTGAACAAGACTTTCCCGCGCGCTTTTGCCGTGTCGTCCTCAGGCGCATGGAGCTGGGCCGAGGAAGGGGATGACCCGGCGTCGCAGGCGCTGGCCGATTGCCAGAAGAACAGCAGCCAGCCGTGCCGCCTGTATGCGCTCGACGACCAGGTGGTATGGGCACCGGAAGGCCCGGCGATCCTGGAAGGCGCCGAAATCAATCCGCTCGCCGGCAATGCTGATGCCGGGGCCCTGACTCAGACCGGCGCCGGCCAGCAAGCCAACGGCGTGGCCGGCCGCTGAGCCTTCACGCAAGGGTATGCTTGCCTTTCGATATAGAAAGGCAAGCATGGAAACACCCATCTCTTCCCCGGTCCGCTGCGGTTGGGCCAATCCCTCCAATCCGCGCTACCTCGCCTACCACGACGAGGAATGGGGCGTGCCCTGCCGCGACGAGCGGCGTCTGTTCGAAATGCTCAACCTGGAAGGCGCGCAGGCCG
>DATBUE010000286.1:0-1510 GCA_036516375.1 Noviherbaspirillum sp.
CGCGTGCAGCTCGCGATAGCTCACACGCGTGACTTGCCCGTCATCGGCCTCGAAGATGATCGCTGTCCTGTCCGCGTTGCCGTTTTCCAGGTTGCGGTCCAGGCAGTTGTAGGAGACGTTGAGCGTTCCATTCTCGAACCACTTGTAGAACGGCGCTTCCGACTCGTTGAGCGTTCTGGTGAACGGCTTTTGCCAAGTGACGTTCTCGTTTGCGAGCCGGGCCCAGAAGCCTTCGTAATCTCTTTCGGCCTCGGCGCACATGGCGCGGTAGGCTTCCATCCCGGAAATCGCGGCGTTCTTGACGAGTTCTGCGGGCGGGTAAAAAACGCGCGATTCCTGCTTGGCGGTTTCGATGTCTGCCATGTTGTCTCCTTCAATACCTTCGTTATGCTGGCTGCCGCTGAAGTTAAGCCTCGACTCTTACTCAGTCCTTACACACCCGCGGCATGCGGCGACAGGCGGGATGATCCCGGCGTTTTGCCTGCTTTTCAAGGGGTTTTCCCTTCTCTTGCAGCAACGCGTCAAGCATGCCGGACGTGTAGAATGCGCGGGTTTCATTTGCGTACCGGGCCGTCGCGCATCCTGTCCATCCACCCCGGCCGGCACCCCTCATTTCACTGACCTTCCGCAGACTCATCATGACCGTCATCAAGCAAGAAGACCTGATCGAATCCGTCGCCGCTGCTCTTCAATATATTTCGTATTACCACCCTGTCGACTACATTCAGCATCTGGCGCGCGCCTACGAGGCCGAGCAGAGCCCGGCAGCCAAGGATGCGATCGCGCAGATCCTGACCAATTCCAAGATGTGCGCCGAAGGCCGCCGCCCCATTTGTCAGGACACGGGCATTGTCAACGTGTTCCTGAAGATCGGCATGGACGTGCGCTTCGAAGGATTCAAGGGTTCGATCACTGATGCGGTCAACGAAGGCGTGCGCCGCGGCTACCTGCATCCGGACAACGTGCTGCGCGCTTCCGTCGTGGCCGATCCACAGTTCGACCGCAAGAACACCAGGGACAACACGCCGGCTGTCGTGCACATGGAGCTGGTCCCGGGGAATACCGTGGATGTGCAGGTCGCAGCCAAGGGCGGCGGTTCGGAAAACAAGTCGAAGTTCGTGATGCTCAACCCTTCCGATTCGCTGGTCGACTGGGTGTTGAAGACCGTGCCGACGATGGGTGCCGGCTGGTGCCCGCCGGGCATGCTCGGCATCGGCATCGGCGGCACGGCCGAAAAGGCGATGCTGATGGCAAAAGAGTCGCTGATGGAAGACATCGACATGTACGAGCTCAAGCAGCGCGGCCCGCAGAACAAGGCCGAGGAACTGCGCCTCGAACTGTATGAGAAGGTCAATGCGCTGGGCATCGGCGCGCAAGGCTTGGGCGGGCTGACCACCGTGCTCGACATCAAGATCAAGATGTACCCGACCCACGCAGCTTCCAAACCGGTGGCGATGATCCCGAACTGCGCCGCCACCCGTCACGCCCACTTCGTGCTCGACGGCTCCGG
>DATBUE010000287.1:0-2138 GCA_036516375.1 Noviherbaspirillum sp.
ATGCGGCCACCAACCATCACCGCACGCGTGCGCAAAGCACGGCCGAAGCGCCATAATTGCGCTTTTTCTTCCGGTGCTTTTCCGCACCCCACTCCTTAGGCTTTATCCGCCCCCACCATGAAGCAAACCCCGACTTCGGCCCCCGCAGCCCAGCCCGCAGCTCCTGACTCTCCCTACTACAAGGTGCGCAACTCGCGCATCCACGGCCGCGGCGTGTTCGCTGCGCGCAAGATCCCGGCCGGCACTTGCATCATCGAATACGGCGGCGCGCGCATCACCTGGAAGGAAGCCTGCCGCCGCGAAGACCAAAAGCCGGCGGACTGCTATCACACCTTCTTCTTCAGCCTGGAGAACGGCAAGATCATCGACGGCGGAGACAACGGCAACGACGCACGCTGGATCAATCATTCGTGCGAGCCGAACTGCGAGGCACAGGAAGAAAAGGGCCATGTGTTCATCTACGCGCTGCGCGACATCAAGCGCGGCGAGGAACTGTATTACGACTATGGCCTGGTCATGGAACAGCGCCACACCCCGGCGCTGAAGCGCGCCTACGCTTGCCTGTGCGGCACGCCGAGTTGCCGCGGCACGCTGCTGGCGCCCAAGCGCAGGAAGTCGTCCAAGTAAGACGGCGGGGGCGAGCGGAACGCGCGCATGCTGCGCGCATTCCTCATACGCACGTCAGCCGAGCAGCTTCAGGCCGACGATACCGGCTACGATCAACCCCACGCACAGCAGGCGCGCCGCCGTCAGCGGCTCGCCCAGCAGGACGGCGCCGAGCAGCACGGTTCCAGCGATGCCGATTCCGGTCCAGGCCGCGTACGCGGTACCGACCGGGATGGTTTTCATCGCCAGCCCCAGCAGCACCACGCTGCCTACCATGGCCAAGGCCGTCACCACCGACGGCATCAAACGCGTGAATCCCTGCGTGTACTTCAGACCCACCGCCCAGACGATTTCGAGCAGGCCGGCCACCACCAGAATGGACCAGGACATGTTTTCCCTTTCGTATGTTTCGTGGTCGTCCACGGAAAAAATGAAGCGAAGAGGGTCGTCCCCCGTCCGGCCAGCAGTTTACCGGCCGTCCGCCTGTCTTGCTTATTGCTCTTCGATGGGCGAGGTATTGGCCGTGCTGGGCAAGTAATTTTTCCCAGCAAGTAGTTCATCCAGTCACGTGAGATGGTGTCGGGTGAGCGAACGTGGCCATCCGCTCGCGCCCACCTTTTCCTTTCTTGTTCCCCTCTCAACGCGGAGCCGGCACCGGAGGTACTGCACGGGCCTCGGACCCGGGAATCGGCGCCGCCTTCTGTGCGGCAGCCAGGTCGAACACATGATCGCAAGCCGCACGCAGCTCCTGCTCAAACAGCGGCGCAAACAGCGTACGACTGCCGGCCTTGCTGAAACGTGCCGTACGCGGCAGCAGGACCTTGCCTGGCGGCGTGTCCAGCCGCTTCCAGCTCAGCGCGCCGTTTTCCAGCGCCAGCTCGATATTCAGGCGCTGCGGCTGGCCGGAAACATTGGTAACCACGATGCCGGCCCCACGTACCAGCGCGTCGGCAGCGGAACCGGGTGCCAGCATCACGTTCAGCGAGGGCGCCGCTCCTTCTTCCATCTGGGCGTAGTCCGCACTGGCATACATGTGGGCGCCGCAGACCTGGCCGTCGCGTTGCCGCAGTTCGAGCACGAAATTGGCGCAGGCCGCTGCATTCGACTTCGCGCCCGACGGGCAGACCGCCGCCACCCAGGCGCCACTGAAATCCGGCGTCTGGGCTTGCGCCGGCAGCGACAGGGACAAGGGCAGCAGCAAGGCGGCGAGTCGGATCGGTAGGTACATCGGCGGGCTCTCGGAAAGGAAGGGGAAAACCTTTCGATATGTACCGGAGCCGCGCCCGCGCGAGCTTGAGACGACGCAATCAGCGCAATTGGGCGCAGCGAAAACAATCGATGCAATGATCGTTGACGATGCCGGTGGCTTGCATGTAGGCGTAGACGATGGTCGAGCCGACGAACTTGAAGCCGCGTCGCCCGATATCCTTGGAAATGCGGTCCGACAAGGCGGTCTTGGCCGGCACTTCGGCAAGCGAGCGCGGCGCGTTCTGCAGCGGCTTGCCATCCACATAGGCCCACAAGAAGGGAGC
>DATBUE010000288.1:0-6785 GCA_036516375.1 Noviherbaspirillum sp.
CTCGGTCAAGCCTGCTTCGGCCGCGATCTGCGCCTTGGTTCGACGCTTGGGCTTGTATGGCAGGTACAGGTCTTCCAGGCGCGTCTTGTCTTCCGCGTGCACGATAGCGTCGCGCAACGCAGGTGTCATCTTTCCCTGTTCTTCGATCGAGGCAAGGATTGCCGCGCGCCGGTCTTCCAGTTCGCGCAGGTAGCGCAAACGCTCTTCCAGCAGGCGCAACTGCGTGTCGTCCAAGCCGCCGGTGGCTTCCTTGCGGTAACGGGCGATGAAGGGCACGGTCGCGCCTTCGTCGAGCAGCGCCACGGCGGCAGCGATCTGGGCAGGTTTGGCGGCTAGCTCGGCGGCAAGACGTTGTTCGATTGAAGGCAGCATGGGTGTCTGGGGCGGAGAAAACAAGGAGAGTGATGATACGGAAAACGATGTGTCGCACCAGTCTTGACAGCTCAACGCGCAGCGCCGCTGATACGTTCAATTCCGGCGAGGTCACGCCAGCTACACGCGCCATGCAAGCCATGTTGGTGCATCAACTCACGCACGGCGCCAGCTTGATCGTAACCATGCTCGACCAACAGCCGCCCACCCTCGTGCAGATGATGGCGCGCGCCAGCGATGATGGTGCGCAGTGCTTCGAGCCCGTCGCCCTGATCGGTCAAGGCGTCGATGGGCTCGAAGCGCAGGTCGCCTTCGGACAGATGTCGGTCACCGGATGCGATGTAGGGCGGGTTGGCAGCGATCAGATCGAATTGCTCGCCCTGCAACGCTGCGTACCAGTTGCTGTGTAGTAGGCGTACGCCGGGGGCGTGCAGGCTGGCGTTGTGGCGTGCAACTTCCAGCGCATCCGTGCTGGCATCGAGCGCAGTGACCTTGCAATCTGGACGCATGTGCGCGATGGCGACAGCGATCGCGCCAGAGCCGGTGCCCATGTCGAGTACGCGCGCGCCCTGCGGCAGGGCATCGAGAGCAAGATCCACCAGCAGCTCGGTTTCGGGGCGGGGAATCAGGACTGCGGGTGTCGTATGGAAGGGAAGGCCATAGAACTCGCGCTCGCCGGTGATGTAGGCGATCGGCTCGCCGCGCTGGCGACGTGCGATGAGCACAGCCAGCTTTTCCGCTTGCACTGCGGACAGCGCATGTTCGGACCGAGTGATTAAATGACTGCGCGAAAAACCCAGGGCCAGGCAGAGCAGGATGCGCGTCTCGAGAGGCTCAAGCGGTGGCGCACGCAACACCTCGGCGACGCGCCGACCGCACAGCCATTCGGTCAGCGCCTGCGCATGGATGTCCACAGCAGTACGAGGGCAAAGATGAGGAACCAGACCAGCGACCATTGCGGCGTGTCCAAGCCGAGTATCGGTGGATAGGGCGTGGCACACAGGCCGTCAGCCTTGAACAGTGCCGGGAACCAGTCGGCCGGCGGGATACGATTGAGCGCGGTTTCCAGCGGGTCGATACCGCAGGAGACGGTCGGATGCGCTTTCACCCATACATGCCAGCCCGCGACTCCGGCGCCACCTAGTGCGCAGAGGCCTGCGAGCGTTGCGCCGGCCCGCGCAGTGCCCGTGGGTAGCAGTGCGAACACGATGCACACGAGTGCAACCAGCAGGAATACATAACGCTGGATGATGCAAAGCGGGCAAGGTGCCCAGTCGAGTTGGTGTTGCAGGTAAAGCGCAACGCCGATCAGGGCCAGTGCCACTGCGGCAACGCTAACCAGTACAGTCTTTGTGTTCTTCATCATGGCTGTCAGCCGGGTTGGGATGTCATAAGAGTAATGCGGGCGGGTTGAAGTTCCGCGCGGAAAGAAGCAGTAATCAGCCTTCCTCGCCCAGCGCGGCGAGTTGCTCGGCCTGGTGCTCGGCAATCAGGGCATTGGTCAGCTCGTCAAGATCGCCATCCATGATGAAGTCGAGCTTGTACAAGGTCAGGTTAATGCGATGGTCGGTCATGCGACCCTGCGGGAAGTTGTAGGTGCGGATGCGCTCGCTGCGGTCGCCGGAGCCGATTAGGGACTTGCGCGTGGCGGCTTCCTTCGATTGTTGTTCGCGCAGTTGCATGTCCTTGATGCGCGCGGCCAGCACGCCGAGCGCGGTGGCCTTGTTCTTGTGCTGGCTGCGGTCGTCCTGGCATTCGACCACGATGCCGGTCGGGATGTGCGTGATGCGCACTGCCGAATCGGTCTTGTTGATGTGCTGGCCGCCTGCGCCTGAGGCGCGAAAGGTATCGATGCGAATGTCGGCCGGATTGATGTCCACGTCGCTGACCTCGTCCGCCTCCGGCATGACCGCCACCGTGCAGGCCGAGGTATGAATGCGGCCCTGCGTTTCGGTGGCCGGCACCCGCTGCACGCGATGGCCACCGGATTCGAACTTCAGTCGCGAATACGCGCCGTGTCCAACCAGACGCACGATCACTTCCTTGTAACCGCCCAGTTCCGAGGCAGACTCCGACACCATCTCCACCTGCCAGCGATTGCGCTCGGCATAGCGCGAGTACATGCGCAGCAGATCGCCGGCGAACAGTGCGGCCTCGTCGCCACCGGTGCCGGCGCGGATTTCGAGGAAGATGTTGCGCTCGTCGTTGGGGTCCTTCGGCAGCAGCATCTTCTGCAGCTCGCCCTCCAGTTGCGCGATGCGTGTGCGTGCCGTGCCGATCTCTTCCTGCGCCAGTTCCTTCATGTCCGGGTCGGACAGCATTTCGTGCGCGGTGTCGAGATCCCTGCCCGCTTGTACATAGTCTTGGTACAGAGCCACCAGCGGCCCGAGTTCCGCGTGCTCGCGCGTGAGCTTGCGGTACTGGTCCATGTTGCTTGTCACGCCTTCCTGCGCCAGCAAGTCGTTCAGCTCTTCCAGCCGTTCGGTCAACTGGTCGAGTTTGGAGAGCATCGAAGGTTTCATCGGGAGGCAGGGAAGAGTAGGGGAAACAGCAAAGGAAGAGGCCGCGCGCACGGCAGCGCAAGCGACGCTAGCGCTTGGTGCGGAACAGCTGCGGCAGCAGCGCGGCCAGGCGGGCGCGCTCGTCGCCCTGTGCATTGTGCAGCGCCTGTTGCGGGCCATGCAGGAACTTCGCCGTCAGTCCCTTGGACAAGGCTTCGAGCACGACGTCGATATCCTCGCCGCGCGCCAGCATGCGTCGCGCACGGTCGAGTTCGAGCATGCGCATGGCTTCGCCGCTGTCGTGCAGCTCGCGAATCAATGGAACCACAGTGCGACTCTCGACCCAATGCATGAAGGATTGCACGCGTGTCTCGATGATCGCCTCGGCCTGCGCGACTGCGGCCTGGCGGTTTTCGATGCCGGTCTGCACCGCCGCACCCAGGTCGTCCACCGTGTACAGGAATACGTCATCCAGACGTGCCACTTCGGATTCGATATCGCGTGGCACGGCGAGATCGACCATGAACATCGGACGATGCCGACGCGCCTTGATCGCACGCTCGACCATGCCCAGCCCGAGAATGGGCAGCGACGAACCGGTGCTGGAAACCACGATGTCGAACTGCGCGAGTTGCTGCGGCAATTCCGCCAGCCGCATCGCGCGTCCGTTGAAGCGGTGTGCCAGCGCCTCGCCGCGTTCCAACGTGCGGTTGGCAATCGTCAGTGATTTCGGATTCTGCGCGGCGAAGTGGGTCGCGCACAGTTCAATCATCTCGCCGGCGCCGATGAACAGGATGTGTTGTTCCGCGATGCTTTCGAAGATGCGTTGCGACAGGCGTACCGCAGCTGCAGCCATCGACACGCTGTGCGCACCGATTTCGGTTGTGCTGCGCACTTCCTTGGCCACGGCAAAGGTGCGCTGGAACATCTGGTGCAGATACGTCCCCAGTCCGCCAGCCTCGTCGGCCTGGCGCACCGCTTCTTTCATCTGGCCGAGGATCTGCGCTTCGCCCAGCACCATCGAATCGAGACCGGAAGCGACGCGAAATACGTGGCGCACCGCGTTGTGTTGCGGCAGTGCGTACAGATAGGGACGGAGTTCCGAGTAGGGGAGGCTGTGGTAGTCGGCGAGGAAGTGCGCGGTCGCATCGACTCCGGCTTCCGGATCTGCGCCGCCTGGATTGGCAGCGTACAGTTCGGTGCGATTGCAGGTCGAGAGGATTGCTGCTTCTGGTGCTGCTGCACCCTGGCGCTCGAACCAGTTGCGTGCGGCATTTACGGCGTACCCCAAGCGATCAGCGGTGACGGCCACCTTCTCGCGCAACGCGACAGGTGCCGTAGTGTGATTGAGACCGACCGCGAGGAGTTGCATTGAGGGGAAGAAACTGTGCTTTCAGCGCCGTATTATAGCCGCTCCCCCTCTCGGAGCAGGGTGGGGCTCGGGTCTTGTCAAGGGGGTATTGACGAGTCGATATGGACTGTCGGCGAGTTTTGTCCGAGGATTTCGAGTTGGTAGCCGAAGCTGTACACCGGGCTCAGGCGATAGCCGTTTTCCGGATGCAAGCGCAGCTTGGTGCGTACCCGCGAAACGTGTGTATCCAGTGTGCGGGACGGCGAGGAGGCCTCCTGCGGCCACAGCTTTTCCAGCATGAAGGCACGCGAGAGCGGGCGCCCGGCATGACGAAACAACAGCAGGGCCAGTTCGAATTCCTTGCGCTTCAAGCGCGTCACATAGGCGCCTTCGGATACTTGCAGTGTGTGAGGGTCAAAGGACAGGGCGCCAATCCTGATGGTCTCGGCAACAAAGCGTTCCGGATGGCGCCGTTTCAGCAAGACTTCGATGCGCGTGTCCAACTCGCCGCGCCGCAGTGGCAGAAGCAGGTAGTCACTCGCCCCGGCCTCCAGCGCGGCAACCAATTGGTCTTCCTGGTTGCGCGATGCGAGCACAAGCACCGGGAGCGAACGGCCATGCGCGCGCGCGAGCAGATCGGCGATGACGGGGCCTGGTTCTGCCCCTGCTTTGGCGAGGTCAAGGATCAGCAGCGCGAACGCTGTCTGTTCCAGTTGGTGCTGCAGATCGGGAAGGTCCCTGTAGTGGTGGAAGGTCCACCGGCCAGGGGCGCGAACCGGAATGGGGGGCGAGGCGACGTCGGAGAGGATGGCGATATTCATCGGAGCAGCGCCAGATGGGACAACGGCGGGAGCGACCATCGGCGAGCGCCGCGCACAAAGCAAAAAGGGCCTAGCCGAAGCTAAGCCCTTGCATCTTGGTGGCCCGGGGCGGAATCGAACCACCGACACAAGGATTTTCAATCCTCTGCTCTACCAACTGAGCTACCAGGCCAAGGCGCGCAAGTATAGCAAAGCTGGCGGGATATGCAAGCACCGAAGTCTGTCGTTTTCAAGGCAAGGGCTATAATCGGCCGGTCTCTTGCCATCTCCTTTTTAATCTCCATGCAGTCAGAGAACGACATACTGGTCATCGGCGATGGCGCCGTCGGCAAGGCCGCCGCGCTTGCCTTGGCTCAGGCGGGTCTCGCAGTCACACTGCTGCGGCCGCCATCTGGAGCCCGGAGCGTCGCCGCGGACCCGGCGTCCTGGGATGTGCGCGTGTATGCGCTGAACCAGGTTGCGCACGATCTGCTTTCTCGATTGCGCGTGTGGTCTGCACTCGATGCGCAGCGCATCGCGCCGGTCGAGGCGATGGTGGTGCATGGCGATGCGCCGAACGCAGGGCGGCTGGACTTGGATGCCTATGGCGCACGCACGTCTGCATTGGCGTGGATTGTGGAAGACCGCAATCTCAATCAGGCGCTCGACAGTGCGCTACGTTTTTCGCCTTCGTTGCGAATCGTCGAAGGGCTGGCACAACATCTGGAAGTGGATGCTTCGGCTGCCCATGTCACGCTGGACAATGGCACCAAGCTTGACGCCCGCCTGATCGTCGGAGCCGATGGTGCCAATTCCTGGGTGCGCGGCCAGTGCGACATCGGGCTCGATTACCGCAGCTACGGACAGCGTGCGATCGTCTGCAATTTCGAATGCGAGCAGCCGCATCGCGGTGTCGCTTATCAATGGTTTACTTCCAGCGAAGGCATCATCGCCTTGCTGCCCTTGGCCGGGCAGCGCGTATCGCTCGTGTGGTCGGCCCCGGAAAGCCTTGCGTCGACCCTGCTCAATGGGTCTCTGGGGCAGCTCGCGCAGCGCTTGTCGGCCCTGAAGGGGCATGCCCTCGGCCGACTCCAGCCCCTGCAGCCGGAAGCCGTCAAATCCTTCCCGCTGTCGCTACAGCGCCCGCACAGTATCATGGCGCCGCGCGTCGCCCTGGTCGGCGATGCTGCCCATGTCGTCCATCCGCTCGCCGGACACGGGATGAACCTTGGCTTCGCGGATGTGAACGAACTGGTGCAGCAGGTCTCGCGGCGCGAGGCGCATCGCGAGTGCGGTGACGAACGCGTGCTGGCGCGTTATGCACGTGCGCGCAAGGAAGACATCTTCTTGATGCTTGCGGCCACCGATGGGCTGGAGCGTCTGTTTTCGATTGATGTCGAGCCGGTACGCGCGATCCGCAACCTCGGATTGAACTTGGTCAACAATCTTCCCGTCTTAAAGCGTGCGTTGATTTCGCATGCGCTTGGTCGCAAGACCTGACCCCTCAACATTCGGCCGCGGCGCGGCTTGCAAGGAAACCATGAAAACTCTGATTCGTGTCGGCGTCGCTGCTCTGCTTTCAATAAGCGCTTTCGCAGCTACGGCCCAAACCGGCGTCGAAGCGTCGCTCAAGAAATCGCTGGCGCCTCGCCTAGGGGAGGGCGTGCAGATCGACTCCGTCGTCAAAACGCCTTACGGCGGTTTGTACGAGGTGCGCATCGGCAGCGACATCTTCTACACCGATGCCAAGGGGGATTACCT
>DATBUE010000289.1:0-10046 GCA_036516375.1 Noviherbaspirillum sp.
GCTGGAACGCAATCCGCTGTTCATCAGCGCCACGCTGCCGGCGCGCGTCTATCCGCCGATGTTCAACTGCTACCAGGGCGGCCAGCATTTCGGCAACCATGTCGACAATGCCGTGCGCCTGTTGCCCGGCACCGGCACCAAGATCCGCACCGACATCTCGGCCACGCTGTTCCTGTCCGAGCCGGACGAATACGACGGCGGCGAACTCACCATCGAAGACACCTACGGCACCCAGACGGTGAAGCTGGCAGCCGGCGACATGGTGATCTACCCGAGCACCAGCCTGCATCGCGTAACGCCCGTCACGCGCGGCGCGCGCCTGGCTTCGTTCTTCTGGGTCCAGAGCATGGTGCGCGAAGACAGCCAGCGTGCACTGCTGTTCGATCTCGACACCGCGATCCAGCGCCTGACCGCGGCCAACGCCGACGAAGCCGCGCGCGTGCGCCTGACCGGCTGCTATCACAACCTGTTGCGCATGTGGGCCGAGACCTGACGGTCGCGGTTACCCTTTCCTTCCGTTTTCCCCTCATGAAAAACCTCTGGTTCCAGTTGCACTGGCTGCTCGGCATCACCGCCGGCATCGTGCTCGCCGTCGTTGGCGTCACCGGCGCCATGCTCTCCTTCGAGCACGAGATCAAGGTCTGGCTCAATCCGGGCGTGATGACCGTCACACCGGGCGCGCAACAGATGCTGGCGCCGCCGGAACTGCTGGCCCGCGTGCAGGCGGCGCAACCGGAGCGGCGCATCACGGCCCTCACCGTGCAGGCCGACCCTGAAGCGGCCGCGCAAGTCACCTTCGCCCCCAAACCCGGCGACAGCAACAATCGACGCGGCGAGCAGCGCTACGTCGATCCCTATACCGGTGTCTTGCTGGGTCAACCGCAGGGCATGGACTTCTTCCGTACCACAATGCAAATCCATCGCTGGCTGGCCGCCGGCGACACCGGCAAAGCCATCGTCGGCGCCTCCACCGTCGCGCTGATCGTGCTATCGCTGTCCGGTCTCTATCTGCGCTGGCCACGTCGGCGCAGCCTGAACTGGCGCGCCTGGCTGACGTTCGATCCACGCCGCAGCGGACGCAGCCTCCTGTGGGACTTGCACGCAGTAGCCGGCACCTGGGCGCTGCTGTTCTACCTGCTGGCCTCGCTCACCGGCTTGTACTGGTCCTACGACTGGTATCGCGACGCGCTGTTTACGATCACCGGTGCGCCGCGTCCGCAGCAGCAAGCCGGCGCACCGAAGGGCAATGACGGCGCAGCACGTGGCGGCCGGGAAAGAGGAGAGCGACAGGAACGTGGCGCTGCGCCCGCGCAGAACCTCGAGCTGGTGTGGAGCACCTTCATCCAGACCGTACCCGGCTATTCCAGCGCCACGCTGCGCCTCCCGCAGCGCCCCGGCCAGACTGTGCAAGTGTCCTATCTCGATCCCGATCCGGCACACGAGCGTGCGCGCAACACGCTGGAAGTCGAACCGGCAAGCGGGGCCGTGGGCAAGCACGAGCGCTATGCCGACAAGCCGCCCGGCGCGAAGCTGATGAGCAGCATCTTCGTGCTGCACGCGGGCAGCTTCTTCGGCCTGCCCGGCACCATCCTGATGATGCTCGCCAGCCTGGCAATGCCGCTGTTCGCCATCACCGGCTGGATGCTGTACCTGGACCGGCGCCGCAAGAAGAAGGCCGTGCGAGCCGCGCGGCGCGAGGGTTCAGCACTGGTGTCTGCGGCCGCGATACTGCCGCAGGCGAACGACGGCGAATGGCTGATCGGTTTTGCCAGCCAGACCGGCAGCGCCGAGCAAGTGGCCTGGCAAAGTGCAGGCATGCTGCGCAGCGCAGGTGTAGCGGTCAACGTGCAGCCGCTGGGCCGCATCGATGCCGCGCACTTGCATCGTGCGCGCCACGCGCTGTTCGTGGTCAGCACTTTCGGTACCGGTGAGGCGCCCGACCATGCCCGCAGCTTCGCGCGCCTGATGCGGCAAGCGCCGGCGCTCAACGACTTGCGCTTCGGCCTGCTGGCGCTGGGTAGTCGCCAGTACGACAGCTTTTGCGGCTTCGGCCGCGCGCTCGATGAATGGCTGTGCCGACACGGCGCACGGCCACTGTTCGACCGTATCGAGGTCGACAACGGTGACCCGCGTGCGCTGCAGCAATGGCAGGCCTGGCTGAGCCGGCTCACCGGGGCTGCGACCCCAGCCGCGCAGGACGACGGCTATGCCAACTGGACGCTGGCGCGACGCCACGTACTCAACCCCGGCAGTGCCGGCCAGCCGACGGTGCATCTCGTACTGACGCCGCCGCCCGGTATGCAACCACAGTGGCAAGCCGGCGATCTGGTGGACGTGCGCCCGTGCCAGCCGGGGGTGCGCGTGAACGCCCTGCTTCGTGCGGCGGGCCTGGATGCAAACACGGTGGTCAGGAGCGAAGGGCGCAGCATGAAGCTGGCCGACGCACTGGCACACAAGGAACTGCCGCCGACAGAACACTGGGGGCGCATCGGCCACGCCCAGCATCTGGTGGATACGCTGGCACCAGTGGCCGCGCGCCAGTACTCGATTGCGTCCATCCCGCAGGACGGCGCGCTCGAACTGGTGGTGCGCCAGGTTGGCCAGGGCGTGCAGGCAGGCGTGGCGTCCGCCTGGCTCGGCGCCGAGCTCGAATGCGGAGGCCCGCTTGCGTTGCGTGTACGCAGCAACAGCAACTTCCATCTTGCGGATGTCGATGCGCCGCTGATCCTGATCGGCAACGGCACCGGCATCGCGGGGCTGCGTGCGCACCTGAAGGCACGCGCAGCGCAGGGCCGCGGGCGCAACTGGCTGCTGTTCGGCGAGCGCAATGCCGCCTGCGACTACTACTTCGAAAACGAAATTGCGCACTGGCGCCGCACCGGCATCCTGGAGCGGGTCGACCTCGCGTTCTCGCGCGATCAGAGCGCGAAGATCTACGTGCAGGACCGCTTGCGCGAGCACGGCCGGGACGTGCATGCCTGGCTGGCCGCGGGCGCCTCGATCCTGGTGTGCGGCAGCCTGGAAGGCATGGCGCCCGGCGTGCATGCGGTGCTGACCGAGGTCATTGGCACCGAGGCACTGGAAGCATTGGCCGCCGCGGGCCGTTACCGGCGCGACGTGTATTGAGCGCCCAGCCATGCACGTGTCTTTTCCCCCTGAGGAGTTCCATTATTTGATCGACGCTACTGTCTAAAAAAATACACCTCTTTCTCCCTGTCCGGCGTTAAAGTACGCGCTACGCACCGCTCGGGACGAGGTGCGCTCCCGGCGCGTGCTCTATAAAAACGCATGCCGTTACGGCGACAAAACAGGGAGGAGAACGCATGAGCGAGACCACCGTGCTGGATTTCACGCCGTGGGTCGGGCGTTATCGCAACGGCATCAACTGGCAGATGCCGCCGCCAGCCGATGCCAGCCTGCCGGCCATGATCCGCACGACCACGCGTCGCTTCGCGCGCGGCAAGGCCTTTACCTGCGTGATGCCGAACGGGATGTACGGCACCCTCAGCTTTGAGGAAGTCGACCGCATGAGCGACGACTTCGCAGTCTATCTGCGCGAAGCGCTCAAACTTGATGCCGGCAAGCGGGTCGCGCTGCAAGTGCCGAACTCGCTGGTCACGCCTGTGGCGGTGTTCGGCATCCTCAAGGCCGGCTGCGTGCTGGTCAACGTCAATCCGCTGTACACCGCGGACGAAATGAAGCAACAGTTGGTCGATTCCGGTGCCGAAGCACTGATCATCACCGACATGTTCGCCGACAAGCTGGCCGCGATCCGCGCCGAGCTTCCGGTACGCCATGTGGTGCTCGCTTCGCTGCCAAGCTTCTTCCCTTCTCCGGTGCGCCAGATCGTGCAATGCGTGCTGCGCTGGTGGCAGCGCGTGCTGCCGCGCCATGATATAGAGGCCACCACCATCGAGGAAGCCGTGGCCGAAGGCGCGCGGCTGCGCCAGACCGAAGGGCATGCCGCGCAGCGCTACTGGGAAGGGCTGGGCCATGACGACCTCGCCATCCTGCAATACACCGGCGGCACCACCGGCGCTCCCAAGGGCGCCATGCTCAGCCACGGCAACCTGCTGTGGAATATCGAACAGTTGAAGGCGATGGGCAGCGCGAAAATCATCGACGGCGCCGAAGTGGTGCTCACTGCGCTGCCGCTGTATCACATCTTCGCGTTCACCACGAACCTGCTCGGCTTCTACAGCACCGGTGCGCACAACATCCTGGTGCCGAACCCGCGCCCGATCCGCAACCTGCAGCGCGCATTCGACAACTACCGGATCACCTGGATCTCCGGCGTCAACACGCTGTACAACGCGCTGCTGAACGAGGAGTGGTTCCATGCCTTCCCGCCGCGCCACCTGAAAGCCTCGATCGGCGGCGGCGCCCCGATGAACGCTGCCGTGATCAAGCGCTGGGAAAACCTGACCGGATCGCGCCTGCTCGAAGGTTACGGACTGACCGAAACAGCTCCGCTGGTCAGCTTCCAGCCCATCTTGGGCGAGCCGCGCACCAACACCATCGGCATCCCGGCGCCGTGCACCGATGTGCGGCTGGTGGACGAGCAGGGACGGCTGGTGCCGCAGGGCTTGCCGGGCGAGCTGGTGGTGCGCGGACCGCAGGTCATGCACGGCTACTGGAAGCTGCCGGGCGAGACGGCACAAGTGCTGCGCGACGGCTGGTTCCATACCGGCGACATCGCCGTGATGGATGCCGATTTCAACTTCCGCATCATCGACCGCAAGAAGGACTTGATCCTGGTCTCGGGCTTCAACGTCTATCCAAGCGAAGTCGAGGAGGTGATTTCCTCGAACGAAAAGGTGATGGAAGCGGCAGTGGTAGGCGTACCTTGCCTGCACAGCGGCGAGGAAGTGGTGGCCTATGTAGTCCGGCGCGACCCCAGCCTCGGCATTACCGAGCTGGACGCACACTGCCGCGCCCACCTGACCGCCTACAAAGTGCCGGCACGTTTCCTGTTCGTGCCCGCCCTGCCCAAAACGTCCATAGGCAAGGTCCTGCGTCGCGAATTGCGCGCACGCGCCAGCGAGTCGCCAAAAATGCGCAAGCCACCCGATGCGGCAACGGCCGTAGCCTAGGAGATCGCGTTCATGCTCAACGAAACCGAAACCACATTGCTCAGCACCCTGATGGTGATGATCATGTTCGGCATGGGTGCCTCGCTGACCTTCAAGGATTTCGCGATCGCACTGCGCAAGCCGCAGGGGGTCGCGGTTGGCATGATATGCCAGTACGGAATCATGCCGGCACTTGCCTTTACGCTGACACAGGTGCTGGCGCTGCCGCCTGCTCCGGCGGTGGGCTTGATCCTGATGGGTTGCATGCCGGGGGGAACCACCTCCAACATCTTCACCTACTTCAGCCGCGGCGCGCTGTCGCTGTCGATCCTGATGACGCTGTGTTCGACACTGCTGTCGGTCGTGATGGTGCCGCCCTTGCTGGAGCTTTACTCGTCCAACCTGTCCGCGCAGTGGCACATCCCGGCGCAAAACATCGCCCAGATCCTGGCCGTGCTGCTGGTGCCCACCGTACTCGGCATCCTGCTGCGCAAGCTCAATTCGAATGCCGGCGCGATTGCGGAGCTGGGCGGTGCGCTGTTCGGCCTGTTCGTGATCGTTTTCCTGCTGGTGACCTGGGTGCCGCGAAACTGGCCCCTGCTGGGGCAGACGCGGCTGGATGTGTATGCAGCCTCGATCGGACTGGGCCTGTTCGGCTTCCTGTTCGGCTACGGCCTTGCGCGCCTGTTGCGCCAGGATCGCAAGCGGGCGCGCACGATCGCACTGGAAACGGGAATCCAGAACGGTCCGCTGGGGGTGCTGATCGTGGTGCTGTCGTTTTCCGGGAGCCAGCAACAGGCAGTCCTCTTGGTCCCGCTGCTGTATTCACTGTTCATCGTGCTGTGTTCGGCGCTGGTGACGATCTGGTTCCGGCAGCTGAGCCTGCGCGAGGAGCGCGAACGCGAGCTATACAAGATCGGGCTGGAACTGGATCCCCCCTGATCAGCCCACACGCACCGCGCACAGCGGTGCCGGTTCGATCTCAGGGCAGGTGCAGTTCGAACACGGCGCCGCTGCCGCCGTCGTACAGCCTGCAGCGGCCGACCCGCTCGCCGCTGCGATGGGCAGCCGCCACTGCGCGGCACAGTTCGGTACCGAGCCCGGTCGAACGCCTTCCTCCGTCCTGGCCGAGGCCCGCGCCGTCGTCGCGCACCTCGAAGCTCACGCCTTGCGTATCGGTGGAGCGGCAGGCGACCTGCACCCGTGTGCGCGCAAAACGCACAGCATTCTGCAGGGCCGCATCCAGTGCCAGACCGACCAGGTATTCATCGAAGAAGGCCAGCGGCGGCATCTCTGCCGCATCGATCTCCACCACCACGCCGCTGCGCGCATGCAGGCTGTCGGCCAGCCACCCCTTCAGGAAATCTTCCGGACTGAGCGCTTCCACTCGAGCGCGCAGGCTGCCGCTGGATGCCGTGTACAAGGTCAGGAAGCCGACCAGTTTTTCACGCAGGACTGCGCAATCGCGCGAAGCGCGCTGCGCACGTTCGCGCTCCGGCTCCAGGCTCAGCGCCTGCAGCTCGCCTTCCAGCACCGACAGAGCGTTCTTGATGTCGTGAATGATCAGCGCGGCGGCCTGGCTATCCATGCGTGAGCTGCTCCTTGCTGGCGCGACTCAAGGTCTCACGCAGGAAGCGATGCATCTTCGCCACACGTTCGCTGCCCGGCACCAGCTCGTCCAGCCTGGTGAGATAGGCGTTGACGCGCGCGACGTACTCCATGTTGATCCCCTTCTGGCTCATCCACAGCAAATGCAACTGGGCTGCGGCAAGCAGCACGCCGGTATTGTCCGGCATGGCTTCCAGCGCGCGTTGCAGCGTGGCCAGCGAAGCATCGAACTGCGCCTTGCGCATCAAGGCATTGGCTTCGGCCAGGATGGCGGTGACTTCTCCCAGCGCCTGGTCCACCACGGCCTGCACCATGTGCTCGCGCCCGGCGTCCTTGAGCACCTTGCGCGCCATGGAGACCATGCGCAGGTTTTCGTGATCGGCCTTCACCGCCTGCGACAGGATTTGCGCGGCCTCGTCTTCGCGTCCGAGTGCGAAGGCGGCCTTGGCCAGGGCTAGCGCAGCGTTGTCGGCGCGTGTGCCGGTACTCAGGCTACGCGCACGTTCGAAAGCCTGTGCGGCCGCGCCGGCATCGCCGAGGGCGACATGGGCCTGCGCCTGCACTGCCGCCTGGGTGGCGGCAAAGCTTTCCGATTCGAGGTAGTCCTTGGGTGCGCCCGCCAGCAGTTTCAGCGCGGCGTCTGCATCGCCACCATCGACCTGCACCTGGGCCAGCGCCAGCAAGTCCGCAGGCTGCGCAGTCAGCGAGTTGCGGGTATGGCTCAGTGCGCGCTCGAAGGCGCTGCGCGCGAGCGTAAGGTCGCCGGTGCGGTAGGCGGTTTCGCCGACCAGACGGCTACGCCGCGCCGAAGGCACCACCTCGTACGAACGGTTCAGCGCATCCAGTGCCGCATGTTCGTCGCCCTGCGCTTCGGCCACCGTGGCCAGCAGGTCGTAGGCGACGATGTAGCGCCCGTCCTGTTCCAGCACTTCCTGCGCCAAGGTCTTGGCCTGGTCCAGCTCGCCGGCAGCCTGATGGCAGCGCGCCAAGCCCAGCCGGGCCCAGAGCAGGTCTTCACGCAGCTTCAGCACCTGACGGTAGACGGCTTGCGCCTCCTCCGGCTTGCCCAGTTCGAGCAGGGTCGCGCCCTTGATCTTCAATACGTCAGCAGCCCACTTCGGCTGCGCCTGCAGCACCCGGTCGCATTCGGCCACCGCACCCACGCCATCTTTCAGCTTCAGGCGGCTGACAATCGGGCGCAAGGCATGTTGCCGGTCCAGCAGACGTTCGATGCGTTCGAGCAGCTTGCCGCCGGTCAGCGGCTTGACCATGTAGGCGTCCGGCTGGAATTCGGCGGCGCTGGCGACCAGGTCGTAGCTGGTTTCGGCCGTGATCATGATGAACATGGTCGCGGCCGTGATCAGGTTCTGGGCGCGCAGGAATTCCAGCAGTTGCTGGCCGTTGGTTTCCCGGTTCAGGTTGTAGTCGCACAGGATCAGGTCGTAACTCTCGCGCCGGATGAAGGAGATCGCTTCGTCGGGAGTGGACGCCTGATCCACTCGGCCCACACCGATCTGGCCGAGCTGGGTACGCACGTTCTGGCGCATGGCGGCCATGTCATCGACGACGAGGGCGCGCAGGTTGGACAAGCGCTGATTGGTGACGGTAGCCATAGGGAAAAGACAGTTGAAAACGGCTTCATCATACCGCCGAAATTGGAAAAAATTACCCTACGGCAATTTTTGCGTTGCAGGAATGCCGCTGCCAAGGGAAAGGGTGGCCTGAAATTCAACGGAATTATTCAGGACCCCGATGTCTAACTGGCACTTGGCGCACAGCCCGTGCGTGCATTCGCAAAAGGAGGAAAGAACATGTCTACCGTAGAGAAATCGATTGACGTGAATGTCCCGGTCCATGTCGCTTACAACCAGTGGACCCAGTTCGAAGACTTTCCGAAGTTCATGGAAGGCGTACAGGAAGTGCGGCAGCTCGACGATACGCACCTGCACTGGCGCGCCAACGTCGGCGGGAAAGAAGAGGAATGGCAGGCAGAGATCACCGAGCAAGTGCCGGACCAACGCATCGCCTGGACCAGCCGCAGCGGGGCACGCAATGGCGGTGTCGTGACCTTCCATCATCTGTCCGAAGGTGTCACGCGCATCATGGCGCAGATCGAGTACGACCCGCAAAGCCTCACCGAAAAAGCCGGTGACATGCTGGGCGTAATGTCGCGCCGGGTCGAAGGCGATCTGGAACGGTTCAAGGACTTCATCGAGTCGCGCGGCCAGGAAACCGGTGCCTGGCGCGGTACCGTGCAGGGTGGCCAGCCTCAGCCTCGCATCTAAGCGCCGGCTACTTCCCCAGGCAACGCTGCTCCCGGCGTTGCTCATCAACCTGCCGTCCGCCGGGTCGGCAGGTTTTGTCCTGTGCGCTCGACTTGTCCGCTGCCTCCTGATTGCGCTTGCGCAAAATGCGGGGACAGTTGGACTTGCCGTCCCTCTTCCCATGGAGTAGTTTCCCGACATTCAATTGCCTCGACGACGATCAATGGCAAGGCGCCAGGAATGACCTATCGTTGAGCGCAATTTCGCTGGGCCTGGATCTAAGTACCCCCGCAAAACAAATTGTGGATGTATGCGGCTTTGGCCGGCGCGCTGCTGCGTTGCCCGTCTCTTGCAGTGCTCGCACTGCGGCGAGCCGGGCGCCTTGCATCGCATCCGACCAAAGCCCCATCCATCTCACAATTCATTTTCCGCGGGTACTTAGGCTGGCGCATTCGTACTTCCCATGGCGCGTTGCGCCCTGCCCTGACAAACCTATGGACACCCTGATTCGCTCCGCTAGGCTGCCCCTGTTGCTGACCGCGCTATGCGCGCCCGCTTCGGCGCAGCAACTTGTAATGCCGGAGCCGCTGGGCGAGCCTGCCACTACCGTCTACCGCCAAGTGTTGCCGGACGGGAGCGTGGTCTATTCGGACAAGGCGGTGCGCGGCGCGAAGGTCGACCAGACGCTGAACGTGGAGCCGAGCCCGCGCGGCAGCACCTGGAGCGTGGAAGGCAATGCGCGTCCAGTGGCGGCCAGGGTGGCCGAACCGACGCCAGTCAAGCAGGTAGCGACGATCCCGCCGCTGGGCCGTCCGAAATCCGAGGAAGAAGCAGCCGCCGAGGTGATTCGCGCGGAAATGCTGCTCGAAGATGCGCGCCGCCGCCGCGACCAGAACCACGCGCCGCGTCCGGAAGAGCTGGGCGACACCGGCTCCGACAGTGACTATGCACGGCGCCAGAAGGCGCTTGCGGCAGCGGTATCCGAAGCGCAGATGGGCCTGGAGCGCGCACGCGCCGAACGCGATGCCGCGCGGCGCGCGCGCTGAAATGAATATGCACTTCCCGGGGAGAACACGGCGGCCGGGCCGCGCGCTGCCCTTGC
>DATBUE010000290.1:0-3261 GCA_036516375.1 Noviherbaspirillum sp.
GAGCAGGAAGCCGCGCACCATTTGGCGTGCACCGAACGCATCTTCGATCGAGGTTGTCATCGCCAAGGCGTTGCCGTGGGCGTCGACGACAGACACATGCGAGGTCGACGGCAACTCTGGCGCGGTATCGCGCCCGCGCGCGGCGAGCCGGGTTACCGGTTCACCGGCTTCGGCCGTTCCCATCGAGCGCTCTCCGATCAACGCAGCGCGCCTCGCCAGGTAGGCCGTGTCGAGCAAGGGAGCGGGACTGTTGCCGGGCAAAGGAACGAAATCGGTGTCGGCGACATAGCGGGCGCGGTCGGCGTAGGCCAGACGCCCGGCTTCGGAGAACAGATGGATCGCCTTCGCCGGGGCTTGTCCGTCCTCGGACTTGAGGGAAGCGATGGGCGTATGTTCGAGGATGCCAAGAATCTGGGCCACGGCAATACCGCCGGACGAGGGCGGCGGCATGCCGCATACGGTCCACTTCCTGTAGGCGTTGCACACCGGATCGCGCTGGCGCGCGCGGTAGCGGGAGAAGTCAGCCATGGTCAACAGACCAGGATTGGCAGCATGGCTTCTCACCTTGTCGACGATGGCGCGAGCGATGGCGCCGGTGTAAAACGTCGATACTCCACCGTCGGCAATCTCGCGCAGGGTGGCGGCCAGATCCGGGTTACGCAAGCGATGGCCGACCGGCCACGGCCTTCCATTCGAATCATAGAAATAGGCAGCGGCAACCGGGTCCTGCTTCAGGTGCTGGTCCTTTTCCAGCAATGCATGCAGACGGGGGCTGACGGGAAAACCGTCTTCCGCCAGCGCGATGGCCGGCGCAAACAGCTCGGCCCACGGCAGCTTTCCGTGGCGCTTGTGGGCGAGCGCGAGCATGTGGAGCACGCCGGGTACCCCCACCGCCCTTCCCCCCACGACCGCAGTTCGAAACGGCAAGGTTTTCCCGTCGGCGTCCTTGAACAAGTCCTCGCCGGCCGCCGCAGGCGCGGTTTCCCGCCCGTCGTAGGCCTCCACGGTCTCGCCATCGAAGTGCATCAGGAACGCGCCGCCGCCGATGCCTGAAGACTGCGGCTCGACGAGGGTCAGCACCATCTGTACCGCGATGGCCGCGTCGACCGCACTGCCGCCTGCACGAAGCATGCGCGAGCCGGCATCCGCTGCCAGAGGATGCGCGGCCGACACCATGAACCGCGAAGCATGCCAGCCCGGCTTGTCCTGATACCCGCTTGCCGCCTCGGGGGCTTGCATGCCCGGTACAACTGGTGGTGTTGGGGCCGTCGTGCAGCCGGAGACAAGAATCCAGATCGAAAGCACCAGCGCCCGTGATTTACGCATTGCGACTCCAATGAAAGGACCAGGCGCGAGCTTGCGCCGTCGTGCTGCAAAAGTCATGGCTTGGCGGCAGCAGTTCCTCTTCGCCTTGCGTTGCATCAGCAGGAAAAAATCTGCTGCGAACGCCGGCGGCCCTATTTCGGCTGCATCCGGATCGCGCCGTCCAGACGTATCACTTCGCCGTTGAGCATGGGGTTTTCGATGATGCTGCGCACCAGATGCGCATACTCCTGCGGCTTGCCGAGACGCGAAGGAAACGGAACCATCTGGCCCAGCGCATCCTGCACCTCGGCCGGCATCCCCAGCAGCATCGGCGTTTCGAAAATGCCGGGAGCGATGGTCATGACCCGGATGCTGCTACGGGCAAGGTCCCGCGCCATTGGCAAGGTGAGGCCGACGATTCCTGCCTTGGATGCGGCGTATGCCACCTGCCCGATCTGTCCGTCATACGCGGCGACAGATGCAGTGTTGATGATCACGCCGCGCTCGCCATCGGCTACGGGGGCGTTCCTGCTCATCGCATCGGCTGTGAGTCGCGCCATATTGAAACTGCCGACCAGATTGATGTTCACCACGCGCTGGAATGCGTCGAGAGGATGCGGGCCGTCCTTGCCCACAGTCTTCACCGCTGGCGCGACACCTGCGCAATTGATCAAGCCGCGCACAGTCCCAAGCTGGATAGCGGCGTCGATCACAGCGCGTGCATCGGTTTCGGAGGTCACGTCGCAGTGCACGAAACGCCCCTGCAGCTCGACGGCGAGCTGCTGCCCGGCCTCGACCTGCACGTCGGCAAGCACGACCTTGGCACCATTCTCGAAGAGCATGCGCGCACTGGCTGCACCCAAGCCCGAGGCGCCGCCGGTGACGATGAATACGCTGTCTTTTATTTGCATCTATGCCTCCAGTTGGGCCATGAATGACGAACCCCAGCCAAACGATTCCAGCGCGCCGGCTGCACCAGCTCTTTTGGCATTCAAGAGCGCAGGCCAGGACGCTTCCCGCTGCTCCTTCGTGCCCCGAAGCAGAAAAGGCAGCCGCAGCTGCCTTTTCTGCTCGGCCTGCGCGCGCTTAGCGCTGTGACTCAGCCTGCAGTGTGGTCGTCGGCGCATTCGCCGCAACGGCCGGAGCCGTCGCCGAGGCAGGCACGTCCGCACTACTGCTTCCTCCGACCGCGGGCAGCAGGGGCACGATCAACAACGCGACAATGTTGATGATCTTGATCAGCGGATTGACGGCCGGGCCGGCCGTGTCCTTGTACGGATCACCTACGGTGTCGCCGGTCACCGCCGCCTTATGGGCATCGGAGCCCTTGCCGCCATGATTGCCGTCCTCGATGTACTTCTTGGCGTTGTCCCAGGCTCCGCCGCCGGTACACATGGAGATTGCTACAAACAGGCCGGTCACGATCGTGCCCATCAGCAGGCCGCCCAGCGCAGCCGGTCCCAGCAGCAAGCCGACCAGGATCGGCACGGCAACGGGCAGCAGCGAGGGGACGATCATCTCCTTGATTGCGGCACTGGTCAGCATGTCCACGGCGCGCCCGTACTCGGGCTTGCCGCTGCCATCCATGATGCCCTTGATGTCACGGAACTGGCGTCGCACTTCCTCCACCACCGACCCCGCCGCCCGTCCGACCGCTTCCATGGCCATCGCACCGAACAGGTAGGGAATCAAGCCGCCGATGAACAGGCCGATGATGACCATGTGGTCCGACAGGTCGAACGACAGGTGCAATCCGCGCGCTTCCAGCGCATGCGTGTAGTCGGCGAACAGCACCAGCGCAGCGAGCCCCGCGGAGCCGATTGCATAGCCCTTGGTCACGGCCTTGGTGGTATTGCCTACCGCGTCCAGCGGATCGGTGATGTCACGCACGCTGTCCGGCAACTCGGCCATTTCCGCGATGCCTCCGGCGTTGTCGGTGATCGGTCCGTAGGCATC
>DATBUE010000291.1:0-4956 GCA_036516375.1 Noviherbaspirillum sp.
CTTTGATCAGCGCATTTTGCCTATCGATCAACTTGCGCACATGCGCGCTGACAGTCGGCGGATGGGGGCCAGCAGCGCGCCTTTGCTTCGGTGCATCATCTGACACCGCAGGTACGGGTGGGGTCAATCGTTTTTTGACACCTGCTACGGGCATGAGAATTCCTGTGTGAGCAAGGAGTATATCTGTGTTCGGACCTGGCCAACTGCCAGGTGTTTTCATTCCAGCAGCTTCAGGGCGTCCTAAGCCGGATCATCATGACAGTATTGCTAGAAGGGTGATCGGCGGGCGCTAAGCCGCCCATGAATCCGGCCCGCCTCGAGCATTCGGAGAAATCCAAGGGACCAGTCAGGAACATTTTTACGCAAAATTCGGGAACAACATTAAGCAAACGGACGCCAGTGCGGCGTCCGTCAGTTGCTCCAATTGATGCTTGTGCGGCAATACCTCCTGGATCAGCCAGGCGATAAGATGTTGCCCATCCTCGGCGGAGGCGCGCCGGATACCGCAGAAGAGCCGGATCTTGCTGTGGTGATTGCTGGCGGTGCGGCCTTCGAGGGCATAGTCGCGGAAGTGTTTCGGGTGGACGCGCACTTGCGCGGCCACGTAGTCGAGTACGGCCGGGGCAATCTCACTATGCTCGACCGGGAAACGGTTTTGCGCCTGGAAGAACTTCAGCAGAATGGCAAAGCCGAGACGATTTCGGGCCGTCATGTTCGACAGAAGAGCTTGTTCCTCCGTGGGAAGAAACCAGTGATGTTCGAGTTCTTGCTCGCTCCAATTGCGTTTCACACGGACCTGCTGTTTGTTGTGCGCTGGAGCACCGACAAAAAGGCGTGAGGTTACGCAAGAATGATCAAAAAAGCAACGTCAAAACAAAGACTTGCGAGCCAGATTGCGGCTCATTGCAGCTTCCCTGTCACCACCCCGTACAGGCCGTTAGGGATCAAGCTTGAGGAGGGCTGTTGAAGCGCGGAAAAACTACAATCCCGCCAACCGGATGACCGAACAGTAGTGTTTTTAGGAGGCGTGTTCCCCCAAGCGGACCTCGCCGGGGAAGCTGCACATTTCTGTACAGTCGCCATATCCCGCGTTTACTTCAAAGGATGTTACCGAATTAGTTTAATCGACTCTGGATTTCCTTTTAAACTCAATCACTTAAGTTAATGTTGGCGAAAAAAACACGAATCCCGGCCGCTCCTCAACAAGTGCAGGGGCAACTGCTCGTAGCCGAGATTGAAGCCAATCACCTCGGGAAGAAAGTCCGCCGCATGGTAGGCCAGGCAAAGCTGGATCGCCCCTTGCGTGAAATAGTCGTCGTCCAGCCGTGCGTAGTCCTCGCATCCGTGTGCGTCGAGCAGCTTGCGATACAGCACGACGTGATTCTTGTCGGGCAATCCTTCGCCGAGCTCTTCCAGATAGGTTCGAACAAGGTGGGTAAAGCGCGGGTCGTCCCAGCGTTGCAGCACCCCGTAAAGCCACGAACCGTCGGCCAGCTTGGTCGGCGCGACGGCGTTGAGGAAATTCAGTGCGTGCGACTTGTTGCCGAAATAGCGACGGCGCTGCCCGGCTCGGCGGGCAGCGAGATATTCCCGATATTGCCGTCCCGCCTTGGCTGCGCTGTTTTCCATCCAGCTTTCGAGATCTTCGATGCGCCGGGGCAAGTCGCATGGCAAGTTCTCGGCTTCCTCCAGTTTGCTTTCAAGGAAACTACGACTGCGGTCCAGCGCTTCCTGCGGGAGGGCGGAGGGAGTGAGCAACGCGAAGTAGAGGCTTTTTGCACTTTCGGCGCCCGCTGGTGCCGCGGCATACGGTGAACGTAGGGGTTGCATATGTCCGGGAAGTAAATTGTTGTTGTTTCATATGCAGGCTTCATGCCAGCCACCGAAAGCAAGGGAGTGACACGAAGGCCTATCCGGTTCCGCACACTTCTGCTATAACAGCCCGATGGCGAAACACGCGCACCTGCTACGACTAGACCTACTGCTAAGTCTGAGACTTGGCCGGGGTCTGTTCGCGTTCGCCACCCATCTGTTGCTACCACGCGCACGCACCTGACTCTCCCCTGATCCCGGCCAAACAAGCGCGTCTGCCCCGTTGCAGGCGCGAGGGGGAGTCCAGGTGTTGTCGAACCCGCCGGCGCAAGCGCGCCGGCACCGAACGTGGAGTCCCAGATGATTCAAGAACCCGCACGCAAATACCGCCCGTTTCCCCCTGTTCAACTCGCTGATCGTCAATGGCCGTCGCAGGTCATCACCGCTGCCCCGGTCTGGCTGTCCACCGACCTGCGCGACGGCAACCAGGCGCTGTTCGAGCCGATGAACGGCGAACGCAAGATGCGCCTGTTCCAGGAACTAGTGCGCATCGGCTTCAAGGAAATCGAAGTCGGCTTCCCGGCCGCTTCGCAAATCGATTACGACTTCGTGCGCAGGCTGATCGAGGAAGACCTCGTTCCGCCCGATGTCACGTTGATGGTGATGACGCAGTCACGACCCGAGCTGATCGAACGGACAGTGGAAGCCGTCAAGGGTGCGCGCCGTGCCATCGTCCACCTCTACAACGCTACTGCGCCGGTATGGCGCGACGTGGTTTTCGGAATGAGCGTGCCGGAGATGCTCGCCTTCATCGAGCGCAACGTGCGCCATTTGCGCGCGCTGACCGATGCCCAGCCGCAGACCGAATGGATACTGCAGTACTCGCCTGAATGCTTCTGCATGACCGAGCTGGAGGTGTCGCTGCAGGCTTGCCAGACCGCGATTGCTGCCTGGGGGACAGGGGCCGGTCGACCCATCATCGTCAATCTTCCGACTACGGTCGAGAACGCGACACCGAACGTGTTCACGGACCAGATCGAATGGATGCATCGACGGCTGGCGCCGCGCGAGCACATCATCCTTTCCGTACATCCGCATAACGACCGCGGCACCGGCGTCGCGGCAGCGGAACTGGCGCTGATGGCGGGAGCACAGCGTGTCGAGGGCTGCCTGTTCGGAAACGGCGAACGCAGCGGCAATCTCGATCTGGTGATCGTTGCACTCAATCTCTACACGCAAGGCATCCATCCCGGCCTGGACTTCTCCGACATCAACGGCGTCGCTCGCGTGGCCGAAGAGTGCACGGGGCTGCCGATCCATCCGCGTCATCCCTACGTCGGCGACCTGGTCTTCACTGCCTTCTCAGGTTCGCATCAGGACGCCATCAAGAAAGGCTTCGCCGCGCGCGACCCGGAGGGTATCTGGGAAATCCCCTACCTTCCGATCGACCCCGCGGACATCGGCCGCACCTACGACAGCCTTATTCGCGTCAACAGCCAGTCAGGCAAGGGCGGCATTGCCTTCCTGCTTGAGCGCGAACGGGGCATCCAGATGCCGCGACGCATGCAGGTGGAATTCAGCGCGCTGGTACAACAGCACGCCGACGCCAGTGAAAGCGAGATCAACGGAGAAGAACTGTGGAAGCTCTTCGGTGACAGCTACCTTCATACGCAACATGAGGGCGCCGCCTTGCGTTATCACGGACATCGCCTTCTTGAAGATGGTCAGAGCATGGAGCTCGACGTGTCGTTCCGCGGGGATCGGCAACGCTTGACCGGGGTCGGCAACGGTCCCATCGCGGCTGCCGTCGATGCCTTGGGTATTCTCGTGCGGGTCGACCACTATGAAGAGCGGGCCGTCAGTGCCGGCGCGCAGGGGCAGGCACTCGCGATCCTTGAGCTTGCCTGGCCCGGCATGGCCGGCTCGACCTTCGGCGCGGGAATCAGCACGAATATCGTCACGGCTTCCGTGCTTGCCCTGGTCAATGCGGTGAACCGGCTCGAAGCGCGCGGCTGCCCGGTGATGCCGCCGGCGGAGAGGGACCTGGTTAAACAGGCCGGGCAGGGATGACGCTCACATCAGCCGAGCCGCATTTCTTGAAGCGGTGTCTCACGAGGCGAGCACGCTACTGATCTGTTGCGGATGACGGATGGACGCGTGCCGCGAGACGCGGGCGGCGATGGCAGTTGAGCGCATCGCCGCCTGCACTCAACTCGAGGCAATGCCGACCGCGTTGTCGGCCGTGCCCTCCAGGTTGGCACGCATGCGCTGGGCGATCATCTCGATCATCGCCTCGTTGAAAGCCGGAATGTCTTCCGGCACGCGGCTGCTGACCACATTGCCGTCGCTTACCACCTGCTCATCCACCCAATTGCCGCCGGCATTGCGGATGTCCTGCTCCAGGTCTTTGTGGCTGGTCATCTTGCGCCCTTCGACCAGCCCGGCGTCCACCATCACCCAAGCGCCGTGGCAGATCACGGCAATTGGCTTGTGGTCTTCATCGAAGGCGGTGACGAAGCGCTGCGCTTCCAGGTTGTTGCGCAGCTTGGATGCGTTGACATCGCCGCCCGGCAGAAGCAAGGCATCGAAGGCCTTGGCATCGGCTTCGCGCAGCAACAGGTCCACCGGAAAGGCATCGCCTGGCTTGCCGTGATGCGTGCCGTGCACGGTGTCCAGATCCGAGACGATGCGGGTAAACGCGCCTTGGGCTTCTAGCGCCTTCTTCGGTTCGGTCAATTCCACCTGCTCGAAACCATCCGTGACCAGGATGGCGACGTTCATGCCATTGATTGCAAGATCCACGATCAAACTCCCAAGTAAAACAAGGTTGATCGGATGGCATTGCAAAAGTTCGAAGGAGAAGGGGACGCCAGCTCATGGCGCGCGATCAGCGCTCCGGCTTCTGGTCCCGGTAATCCGGATTGCGCGAAGGGGGCGTCGGCATCGTGCCGTGCGGGATAACCGTCACCGATTCCAGCGCGGTGGCAGCGGGACCATGCAGTACCTCGCCGGCGGTATCGAAGCGGGAGCCGTGGCAGGGACAATCCCACGAGCGTTCGCCCGAGTTCCAGTGCACGACGCAGCCGAGGTGGGTGCACTTGGCCGACACCGCGTGCAATCCGCCCTGGTCGTCGCGATACACCG
>DATBUE010000292.1:0-3689 GCA_036516375.1 Noviherbaspirillum sp.
TGACAAGGTGGTCCTCGACGGTAACCATCCCTTGGCCGGCATGGCATTGCGTTTCAATTTGAACGTGGTTCAAGTGCGTGCTGCCAGCAGCGAGGAATTGGAGCATGGGCATGTTCACGGTGAACACGGGCATCATCATGATGACGATGATGATGCCGAGGAAGGCGATCACTTCCGCAGCCGGCCGATTCACTGATCCCGTGAACGATGCAGTCTTACCGGTACAGGCGCCGATGCGCTCACATCGAAACGCGCCCAAGGCTGGCGAACTGCTATCTCTCCGAGCTTGCCTTGCCAGTTGATCTGCGTTTTCTGGCGTGCTGTGCCTGCCTCGCCATGCACTAGTAATGTGTGGCCGGGAAATTGGGTGGCAAGACGTCGCAAGTGCTGACGGGTTTCGGAGAATCCGTCACGCCTTGCGTTTGCCGACTGGCTTAAAGGATTCGCATCCGAAAACAGCACGACCAGCCTGATTTTCTTCAACTTGGCGTAGGTAAACACGCGCCGGAGCCACTCCTTGTTGGCAACCAGGCGATCCTCGAACTCCCCGTTGCGTCCGGCGGCCATAACGAAGTGGTTGTTATTGGCGGGAAGATTGATTGTGGCGAACATGGTGTCGCCGATTTCCCAACGTGCATTCTCGACAAAACCGAGAAACTTGGCCTCTGTCGATTGCCGCACGAGAGGGAGTCGAGTCGATCCCAGAGAGAATTCGTCAAAAAAGAACAGTTCACGCACGCGCGCGAGACGACTGGGGGCGAGGGAGCGTCCACGTGCGTCAGTGCACCGTGCCCAGTCTCCTGCGCTCACTGAAACAATCAGGCCGTGCTTGCTTTGTTCCAGCATGCGTAATCGCGCACCATAGGTTTCATCCGTGCATGGCGCTGGTGCGTGCTTGATGCCTTGTAATACGACGAAGGCCAAATTGGCCGCATCGGCCTCCTGTAGTGCCTGATGCAGCATTCCGCGTTGGGCGTGGCTATAGCGGTCGCCAGGAATGACGCCGAAACTGAATGCTTCAAGCGGTTCTGCATGGGCCGCTGGCCACAGAATGACGGCGGCCAGTACGGTCAATAGGCGGCCCACCGATTTCATTCGGATGCCGCAAGCTGCTTGAGTCGATACAGCATTTCCAGTGCTTCACGCGGCGACAAGGCATCGGGATCCGTCTGTGCAAGGGTATCGAGCAAGGGGGAGCTTACCGATGGCATGGTGTCGCTTTCATTCTCTGGCGCGACCGCGGCGGCCGCAAACAGATCGAATTGCGGCGTCGCCTGTACGGAATGTGCTTCCAATGCGGCCAGATGTTTGCGTGCAGCCCGGATCACGACTGGCGGAACGCCGGCAAGCTGAGCCACTTGCAAGCCGTAGCTTTGTGAGGCCGGTCCGGGCTGTACCGCATGCAGAAAGACGATGCTGTCGCGATGCTCGACGGCAGACAGGTGGACGTTGGCTGCTGTCGGATGTGTGTCCGGGAGTTGGGTCAACTCGAAGTAGTGGGTCGCAAACAGGGTGAAGCTGCGCGTTGTTTCGATGAGGTAGCGTGCGATGGCCCATGCCAGGGCGAGGCCATCGAATGTGGACGTCCCGCGTCCGACTTCGTCCATCAGGACCAGCGAGTGCTCAGTCGCGCCATTCAGGATCGCGGCTGATTCCGTCATTTCGACCATGAAGGTCGAACGCCCACCGGCAAGATCGTCGGCGGCGCCGATGCGCGTGAAGATGCGATCGACCGGTCCGATCGTCGCGCTCGTGGCGGGGACGAAACTGCCCACATAGGCCAGCAAGGTGATCAGCGCAACTTGCCGCATGAAGGTCGATTTACCCCCCATGTTGGGGCCCGTGATCAGAAGCAGTCGGCGGTCCGCATCGAGCATGCAGTCATTCGGAATAAAGCGTTCGATCTGCTTTTCCACGACCGGGTGTCGGCCTTGCTCGATGCGCAGTACCGGTTCGCTCACCAGATGCGGTGCCGACCATCCGTGTCGTAGCGCATGGCCTGCCAGCGCGACCAGAACATCGAGTTGGGCAATAGCGTGCGCGATGGCCTGCAAGGTGCCGATGTGTGGCGCGAGGTTGACCAGGACCTGCTCGTACAGGTGCTTTTCGCGTGCTAGCGCACGTTCCTGGGCCGACAAGGCCTTGTCCTCGAAAGCCTTCAGTTCCGGGGTGATGTAGCGCTCGGCGTTCTTCAGCGTCTGGCGCCGGCGGTAGTCATCCGGAACCTTGTCGGTCTGGCCGTGAGTGACTTCGATGTAGAAGCCATGCACCTTGTTGTACTCGACGCGCAGGTTGGCAATGCCGGTTCGCGCTCGCTCTCTGGTTTCAAGGTCAACCAGGAATTGCCCGGCATTTTCGGACAGTGCGCGCAGCTCATCCAGTTCAGCGTCGAAGCCGCGCGCGATGACCCCGCCGTCGCGCACCATCGCCGCCGGTTCAAGCAGGATTGCGCGTTCCAGCAGGTCCAGGCAGTCCGCGGGAGTATCGAGTGCGTCGCGGATCGTGGCCAGCAAAGGCGCGTCCGCTTCTCCATTGCACATGGCGATGTAGGCGCGCAAGGACGACAACTGCTGCAAGCCAGCGCGCAGACCCGCCAAGTCACGCGGTCGTGCACTGAGCAAGGCGACGCGGCTCGTAATGCGCTCGATGTCGGGTACGGCGGTGAGTGTGGTTGCCAAGCCGGACTCGGCGTCGGCGTGCATCAAGGCATTCAAGGCGGCATGTCGTGCCTTGGCGATACTCTGGTCGCGCCGCGGATGATGCAGCCAATGGCGCAACAGGCGCGAACCCATTCCTGTGCGGCAGTGGTCCAGTAGCGAGAACAGCGTGGGCGAGGTCGATCCCTCGGCCGCGCGCAAGGTTTCGGTCAGCTCGAGATTGCGACGCGTTGCCGCGTCCAATCCGATGAACTCGTTCTCGGTTTCCACGGTCAGCCCGCGCACGTGCTGCAAGCCGCGGCCTTGCGTCGACTGAGCGAAGCGCAACAAGGCACCCGCGGCACCGATGGCAGGGCCGAGGTGGTCGGCTCCAAATCCACTCAGACTGACCACACCCAATTGATCGAGCAAAGCGGTGCGTCCCGATTCGGCATCAAAATGCCAGGCAGGAACGGCCGTGAATTTGCCGCTTGCTTGTAGGCGCTCTTCTGGCACGCCTTCGCCGAGCAGGATTTCCGCTGCGGTAATGCGCTCCAGTTCCTGCTTCAAGCGGGCGTCCAATGCGGTCGCATCGCAAGAGAATTCCATCAGCTTGAGCGAGCCGCTGGCGAGTGAAAGCCAGGCCAGTCCAACGCAGACGTTTTTCCGGTTGGTCTGCGTGCACAAGGCCAGCAGAGGGCGTTCCGATTTTTCAGGCAGCAGGTCGGAGTCGGTCAGGGTGCCCGGGGTGACGATGCGCACCACCTTGCGCTCCACCGGCCCCTTGCTCGTGGCCGGATCGCCAATTTGCTCGCATATGGCGACGGACTCCCCGAGCTTGATCAACTTGGCCAGGTATTGCTCAGCCGAATGGAAGGGAACGCCGGCCATCTTGATCGGCACGCCATTGGAGTTGCCACGCTGGGTCAGCGTAATGCCGAGCAAGCGCGCCGCCTTCTCGGCATCCGAGAAAAACAACTCATAGAAATCGCCCATCCGGTAGAACACCAACATCTCCGGGTGCTCGGCCTTGATGCGCAAATACTGCTGCAT
>DATBUE010000293.1:0-4770 GCA_036516375.1 Noviherbaspirillum sp.
GGGAAATAATCTTCCTCGAACATGTTGGAGTAAAACCGATCCAAATTTTCCTTGATGGCTGCCACGGTTGTTTCGGTAAGCGGCGGATCGTCTTTGTCGGCATTGTTTTTAACAAAGGCATGAATCCGATCCAGCAAATCGCGGTAGTCCTTCTTGAAAGCGGCGAAGCGCTCGGTATTTGCTTCGAAAAGCCTGATGCTCTGGTCGGTGCCAGGCTCGTAGCGCAGAACGCCCGTCACCCCCGCATCTTTGCTGGCACGTGCATCTGCTACGGCCTCCTTGAATTTGCGGGTAAATACGGGCTGGTTCCCATATGAAGCGAATTTGACCATGGTCGGTTTTATGAAAGGTATGGAGGTTTATCCGCCAGGGCTGACTTGTCGATAAGTCAAATGGCGGAGCCCTTTGGTTCCATGCGACACCAATCCGCTTGGCCGGGAAACAGGCCGGCCTGCGCTACTTACTGTTTGCTTGCAGTTGATAAGGCCGGGCGCCCTTGCTCGAAGCATTGGAACAGGCGGAGAGCGCACTGGTGGCCCGGCAGACGATAGCAACGCAACGCGAAGCCCGGCTGGTCGCCGCCGACAGTTCGGCGCGTGCGCTGGAACAGGCGCGCGCACTGTACCGGGAAGGTCGGACGGATTTTGGCGATGTGCTGAAAGCGCAGCGCAGTTGGCTCGGCAGTCGCATGGAAGTGGTCGAAACCGATGCCGCGCGCGCACGGGCTGCGATTGCGCTGTTCGAGGCGGTGGGTGTGATCGGCGCGTGACGGTGCCCATGCACCGCGGGTAGCGGCAGCTTCAGCGTGCGTTGCCCCCGCGCCGGTGTCGCCTGCCAATCCAGCCCACGATCAAGAGCGCGAGAAGCGGGTCATCCGTTTATCGCTGCATGCCGAGCTGGCGCATGCAAAAGGGCGACGCCGTCGCCGTATCCGGGCTGCTCATCATCGATCTTGAACACCGAAACCGAATGCGTGAGCGCCTGCGCCTGCTCCTGCATGACGCGCGCCGCCGCGGCCGCCTCTTCGACCAGCGCGGCATTCTGCTGCGTAATCCGGTCCATTTCGGTAATCGCGTTGCTGATTTCCTGGATGCCGCCGCTCTGCTCATCGCTGGCCGAGGTGATCTCGCTCATCAAGCCAACCACCGTCTGCACGGAACTGACGATGGCATGCATCGTCTGCCCGGCCTGGTCCACCAGCGCGCTGCCCGCATCCACCTTGCCGACCGAATCATTGATCAGATCCTTGATGTCCTTGGCGGCTGTAGCCGAGCGCTGCGCAAGATTGCGCACTTCCGCCGCCACCACGGCAAAACCGCGGCCCTGCTCGCCTGCGCGCGCCGCTTCCACGGCAGCGTTCAACGCAAGAATGTTGGTCTGGAAGGCAATGCCGTCGATGACGCCGATGATGTCGGCGATCTTGCGCGAACTCTCCTTGATCGCCCCCATCGTGGTCACCACTTCCTCGACCACCTTGCCACCGCGTGCAGCGAGGTCCGAGGCTGAAATCACGACGCCGTTGGCTTCCCGCGCGCTGCCTGCAGTCTGCTTGACGTTGCTGGTCAGCTCTTCCATCGAAGCGGCGGTTTCCTCTATCGATCCCGCCTGTGCCTCGGTGCGCGTGGACAAGTCAGCATTACCGTTTGCAATCTCGCCGGTCGCCGCCCGTATCTGCTCGCTTCCCAGACGCACATTGCGCACGATGCCCGACAGGCTCTCGTTCATGCGCGCCATCGCGGCAAGCAGCTGACCGGTTTCGTCGCGCGACGTATCGTTGACGCGCGAGGTCAGGTCGCCGGAGGATACGGCCTGCGCAAGATCGACCGCGCCGCGCAGCGGAACGACGATGCTGCGCGTGATGATCAGTGCAAGGACGGCACCCAGCACCAGCGCACCGACTCCCAGCGAGACCAGCACTGCCATCAGCTTCCTGTCCGCCTGCACCGATTCCTCGACCGCGGCACGTATCGCGGCGCGCTGCAATTTGATCAGCTCCTCCAGCTTGGCGACGAGCTGCGCGGTGATCGGCGTGATCGTCGTCGAAATGATTTCGGCAGCCTTTTCAGTCTCGAAACTCAGTGCATGTCCGAGCGCCTGCTTCATCGGCTCCTCGGTCTTCTGACTGAGCGCGCTCAATTCATCGACCAGCGCCTTTTCCGACGGCGCCAGTCCCAGCTTGAGCAGCCCTTCGCGCGCCGCGATAAAGCGTCCGTCGAGCGCGCGGATCTTTTTTGCCTCTTCATTCATTGCGGTGGGATCGGACAACAGGCCGACGTTGCGCATGGCCATCCCCGCTTCCAGCACCGCGCTTTGTATGGACGAGGCGTATTCGCTCTTTTTCTCGACATGCGCAAGCTTGTCGGCGAACTGCTGCCGGTTCTGCAAGGTCAGGATGCTGTTGATCGCGATGATGGCGGCCAGGATGGCGAGGATGACCCCGAACCCCAGGGTCAGACGCGCGCCGATGCGGAGTGAGCGCAGATTCATGGTGCACCTTCGGGAAACGGTTTCAAAAAACCTACGCCGGCCTCTGAAACAGGCCGGCGTGCATGCATGTCAAGCACTGCTGCGGATCTTCCGCGTTACTTGTAGATGCCGGAACCAACGATGAGATCGCCGCTCTGCTCGATGTAGGCCGATTTCTGTTCGATCGCCTTGGTCACGGGATTCGGCCACTTGTAGTCGTACCAGCCCTTGCCCTTGGCCTTTGCGGCATCGATGAAGCCGCGGATGATGGGCTTGCCGTCGGTGTCTTTCATGTCGAGCAGGTTCTTCCCGATCAGCTTGGGATTGACCCCGTGGGACACGTTCACACCGTTCATGTCGTACACGAAGATGTACAGGTCGCGGTCGTGGAAATCGGCGTTTTTCGGATCGTTGAATTCGGCAAATGCCTTTTCTCGTCCATTCTTTTCTATCGACGCAACAGCCTTCTTCACCATCGCGATCGCCTCTTCCGCCGAACCGCGCTCCCCTGCCCAGGCCAGCGGCGCCAGCATGGTGGCGCAAAGGCAGAGCAAGGTGGCTCCGAACTGCTTGTGCAAATTTTTCATCTCTGTCTCCTCGTTGGCATTGTGACTTCACGCTTGTAGTCGCGTGTGCACCTTGAATGGAATGGCGCGTGACTATATTAGCCCTGCGTTTTTCCGATGGGCAACATGTATTCAGGGCGTTGTCACGGCACGACAGGAGGCGCGGGAAGCAGGAGAGCGCGGAAGGGCTGCCCCGCTTCCCAAACCGACAACAAGTTCCGCGAGGCGCTTGCACTGCAGCATGGGCGAAGTTGCTGCATGCAAGCGAAGGAGAGGAGAAAAAACGCCTCGGGCCGCTGCTGTGCAGCGAACCCGTCCGATGCCCTCAGCCGCGTAGCAGCTTCAACTCGGCTTCGGCCACGTCGATACGCACCGTGCCCTTACTGACCAGGATCTTCGCCACGGCGGCGACTTCCTCGCCGACCGCGCCGGCCATCATCGCGATGTTCTGCGCATGCAGGGCCATGTGGCCCTTCTGGATGCCGGTGGTGGCCAACGCCTTCATCGCCGAGAAGTTCTGCGCCAGGCCGACCGCGGCAATGATGCGCGCCAGTTCTTCGGCGGTCTGCACGCCGAGGATCTTCAACGCCAGCTTGGCGGTGGGATGCAGCTTGGTGGCACCGCCGACCAGGCCCACGGCCATCGGCATTTCCAGCGTGCCGGCCAGGTCGCCCTCAGTCGTGACTTCCCAAGTGGTGAGACTGGCGTAGCGGCCGTTGCGCGCGGCATAGGCGTGGGCACCGGCTTCCACCGCGCGCGTGTCGTTGCCGGTGGCCAGCACCACCGCGCTGACGCCGTTCATGATGCCCTTGTTGTGGGTGGCGGCGCGGTAGGGGTCGGCATCGGCGAAGTGGTAGGCCGAGACCATGCCTTGCACCACGTCGGCACCGCCGATGGCGTCGGCCTTCCACACGCAGCGCGCGCGCGCCACGCGGCGGTCGGCCAGGTTGGACAGGATGCGCAGGCTGGTGCGCCCGCCGGTCCATTGTTCGATGTGCGGGGCGAGCTTTTCGGCCATCGTGTTGACGGCATTGGCGCCCATCGCGTCGCGGGTGTCGACGATCAAGTGCGTGATGACCATGGTGCCGCCACGCGTTTCAATGATGCGCACTTCGAGGTCGCGGAAGCCGCCGCCGAGTTTCAGGAGGATCGGGTCGCAGGCGTCGCACAGCGCGCGCACTTCGTCGCGGTGCTCCAGGATGCGCAGGCGCGCATGCTGCGGATCGGACAGGCCGAGCAGCTGGATCTGGGCAATCATCAGCGTGCCCGACATCGAGGTGATGAAGCCGCCATTGTCGTAGCACTGGCGCGCGGCATTGCAGACCGCGGCCACTACCGAGGATTCCTCGGTCGCCATCGGGATCAGGCGGTCGCGCCCGTCGATCTTCATGTTGGTGGCGATGCCGACCGGGATGTTCATCGTGCCGATGACGTTCTCGATCAGGTGATCGGCCAACTCGGCCGACAGGTTGCCGGTGTTGGCGAGGTGCTGTTTTTCGTCATCGGACAGGCCGGCGAAGTCGGCCACGCTGGCGATGCGTTCGTCAACCGGGAGCTTGTGGAAGCCGGCGATGCGGCTGTTCTTGGTCGTAGCGTTCATGGTGTGTGTTGAGTTGGGATTAGCGGGCTGCCATCAGCTTGGGCAGGAAGGTCACGAGATCGGGGAACAGGGCGCAGATCAACAGGCCGACTGCCTGCAGCACGAAGAACGGCAGGATTCCCTGGTACACGGCATTCA
>DATBUE010000294.1:0-5649 GCA_036516375.1 Noviherbaspirillum sp.
GACGTGACCGGCCGCGCCTTGCGCGCGCGCCTGATCGATGCGAATGCCAGCTTCCCGCAGCCGCCAGAGTCGTGGTTCGATGGCATGCGACGCAAGGTTGGCGGATGGTTCGACTGGAGTACATCGCAGCCCGCACCCAAAACCGTGCCACGTGCCGCACCGGCACCGCTGCAAGTGCAGGCCGAGCCCGAGCCGAGCAGTGTGTTGCGCGTTGACGAAATGACGCGCATCACGCAGCAGGCGCAGGAACAGGCAGGCTTGCCCGATACGGAAGATGATTTCCCTGTCATCGATGCCGCAATCACCGCGGCTGAAGATGAGGCGGAGCGCCCCGTACCCGATCCCGGGCTTCCCCTTGTGCCGCGGCTGGTCCCGCCGCCCGCGACCGTCGTTCCGGCTGCTGCGGTGTCGACGCCGCCTGGACGCTGATGCAAGTCCAGACTAACTAAGCCATGCGCACCTGCTTCCTGCCACGCATATCCAGCACCTGCCTCACCTTGCGCGCCAGCTCGTCGCGCCGGTAGGGCTTGGACAGCAGATGTACGCCGGGATCGAGACGACCGCCATGGACGATGGCGTCTTCGGTGTAGCCGGAGGTAAACAGCACCGCCATGCCCGGATCGCGTGCCTTTGCCTGGCTCACCAGTTCGGTACTGCTGATCTGGCCCGGCATCACGACGTCGGTAAACAGCAGGTCGAAGTGGTGGCCTGAGGCCAGGATTTCACTGGCGTCATCGCCATTGTTGGCCGTGCTCACGTGGTAGCCGAGTGCGCGCAGCAGCGGCACCACGGTCGCCTGCACTTGGGCGTCGTCTTCCACCACAAGGATGGTTTCGCTGCCGCCTGGTACCGGATCCGGCTCGTCGTGTCCGTCCATCGCCGCCTCGCTTTCGCGTGTGCGCGGCAGATAGACGCGTACCGTCGTCCCCACGCCGGGCTCGCTGTAGAGCCGAATGTGGCCTTCGCTCTGCTTGACGAAACCGTAGGCCATGCTCAGGCCCAGGCCGGTGCCGCCGCCGCGCGCCTTGGTGGTGAAGAAGGGTTCGAAGGCATGGTCGAGCACCTCGGGCGTCATGCCCGAGCCGGTGTCGGAAACGGCGAGCATCACGTATTCCCCAGGGCGTGTGTCCGGGAAGGCGGCCACATCGTCGGCGCCGAGTTCGACATTGGCCAGTTCCAGCGTCAGCGTGCCGCGCCCCTTCATCGCGTCGCGTGCATTGATGACCAGATTGAGCACGACGTTTTCGAGCTGGGTCGGGTCCACCCTGGCATTGCCCAGCGCGTCGGAAAACTTGCATGCAATTTCGATTTCCTCGCCGGCGGCGCGCCGGATCAGGTCCATCATGTCCTGCACCAGCGCACCGAGGTTGACTACTTGCGGTTGCAGCGGCTGGCGGCGCGCGAATGACAGCAATTGCGAGGACAGGCGCGCGCCGCGGTCGACCGCTTGCATCGCCGCTTCGAGCCGGGCATCGAGGGCAGGGTTGCCACCGGAGAAGTACTGCATCAACTGAATGTTGCCCGAGATGATCTGCAGCACGTTGTTGAAGTCGTGGGCTACGCCGCCGGTCAGCTTGCCCAGCGCTTCCAGCCGTTGCGCATGCTGCAACGCCGTACGCGCTTCTTCCAGTTGGCGGCGCTGGCGGGCATCGCGCTGCGCGGTCTCGCGCTCCGGGCTCAGGTCGCGGATGAAGGCATGCGCGACGAAGCCGGCCGCATCGTCCACGGTCGCCAGCGCCAGCTCCACTGGCAGGCTGCGTCCGTCGCGATGCTGCGCCTGCACTTCCAGGCGCTGGCCGTGGATGCCGTCACTGCTTTCCTGTTCAGCATGCAACAGTTGCTGCAAGGCCTGGCGCTCCTGTGTGCCGTCGTGCGGCAGGATCAGTTCGCGCAGGCTGCGTCCGATGGCTTCTTCGGCGCGCCAGCCGAACAGGCGGGCGGCGGCGGCATTCCAGTCGGTGACGGTGCCATCGCGGTTCATCGCGACGAAGGCGTCGAGCGAGTTTTCCAGGATGGAGCGGGTACGGCGCCGGTCGACTTCGATGCGGGCGTTCGAGGCGCGCAATTCGTTGGTCATTTCATGCGCCAGGGCCAATGCACGGCTGCGTCCTGCCGCCAGCGACCAGATGAAGGCGGCCAGCAGCACGCCTGCGAGCAGGCCGCCGCCCAGCGTCAGGCGCGGCGTGGCACGGTCGAGCTTGCGTTCCAGTGCCGGGGTCGAACGCATGTCCAGCAGCCAATCGCGACCGGCGATCTGTACGGTGCGGCGCATCTGCAGCAGTGAATCGTGCTTGCGCGCCTCGCAGCCATACATGCAGTCCGGGCCGGAGGCTACGCTGCCGTCATAGATGCGGACGTTCAGGTCGTCCAGCGAGTCCGGCAATGCGCTGCGGATCAGGTCATGCATGCGGAATGGCGCATAGACCCAACCTTGCAGCGCTATCCGGCGCTGCTGCACGGTGTCGGTCGGCATGTCTTTGGCATAGAGCGGCAGGTACATCAGGAAACCGGGCTGGCCGTTACCCTTTCCTTCCTGCACCAAGGTCACGTGGCCGGAGAGCGCCGCGCGGCCGGTGTCGCGCGCGCGTTCCATTGCTGCGCGCCGCACCGGTTCGCTGAACATGTCGTAACCGATCGCGCGCTGGTTCATCACATTGAAGGGCTCCAGGCGCGTGATGGCGCTGTAGACAGGGCGCTTGCCGGGCGGCCAGACGTGATAGTGCGGGTCCTCGGTGCGAAAGGCCGCGACATGCGCCTCCAGCGCCGACGGCAACACGAGCTGCGCCACGCCAATGCCCTGGATGCCGGGGAAGACTTCGTGCAGGTTCAGGTTCTCGATGTACTCCCGATACTCTTGACGCGAGACGAACACCGAATTGCGCAGGAAGCCGCGCGAGGCCCGCAGGATTTGCTCGTACACCCCCATGCGGCGCGCAAGGCGCCGCGCAGTTTCGTCGGTCGCCGTTGCGAATTCGGATCGCAACTCGGCATTGGCCGATTGCGTAGCGAGATGCCAGGCGAACACAGTCAGCCCCCAGGAAAACATCAGGGTCGCCAGGGCCAGCAGCAGAGGAATGTAATGTCGTCTACGCAAATTGAAATTCTCGCGTGCAAAGGGTAGATCGCGCGGGAAATACGCCAGCCCTTACAGGGCGGCGTAGCGCGAGATGGATGCAATTTGCCTGCCCGCGTAGGGTGCAGGCCGGTTGCTGTGGGCAAGGTCTGAATCTGCGCCAAAGGTTGTTCGATGCCCAAGGCGCAATGTCGAAAGGTTCAGGGATGCCGAAAATGCCAAGCCTGATCCCTCCGGTTTCCTTCGATTCGAAGAACAGCATCGGACTCCCGTGCAACATCGACTGGATGAGCCGAATCCGCTGCCGCTATAGTGCCTGCTGCAATGCCGATGAGGAATCCGCCCGATGCCTCGCGCGCGGGGCAGACATCCATCGCAACTGGCGCTTCGGGCAGCGCCCCCTGTATCTGCGAAACGTAGGGGGCAACCGTGCCAGCGAGCCGTGAGTAAGCAAAGGAAAGTCAGGCCGTATTCATCATGCAAGTCGTGCCAGATATAGACAAAAATTCCCGGCGCAAGAAAATCCTCATCAAATATACGATGCTGGTTTTCGTTGCCTATTCCATAACCCAGATTGCCACTCTGGGCGCCTATCTGTTCGGATTTTCCTCGGTTCGGCTTACGGAAATTCTGTTTGTCGCATCGATCACCTTGAGCTCGGCGGTGATTTTCGGGATCGTTGTCAAAGTTAAAAAGGAAATAACAACGAAGTTCGCAAACTTCGTCTATTACGGCCAGTTCGTGATCTGGCTGGTCATGTACACCGTCTGGTTCCTCTCCCTCAGGGAAATAAGAGTCATGGCACTGTTCTGTGCCCTGATGGCGCTTTCCTTCCTTCTCTCCACCGCCAAACTGATCCAGTCGGTCCTGGTCACGGCGGGCGCAACCATCGTTCAAATCACCGGCTCCTACTACGCCATCGTTTATTTGAAACAGCCGGGCTCGTTCGGCCTCGAGGTGTTCTATACGCTCTGTTTCCTTTCGTCCGCGCTATTCATCTGCCATCTGTCGGACCAGTATTCGCGGCAACGGTCAGAGCTCAAGGAAGCAAAGCGCATCGCAGAACAGAACAGGGACGCGCTGCGCGAAGAGACTGAAAAGGCGCACCGGCTCAACGCGGAACTGCAAAAGGCAATCACCACCATTCAGGAAATTTCCATCCGTGACGAGCTGACCGGGCTATACAACCGCCGTTACCTCATGTCCATGCTGGAAACCGAGAAGAAGCGCGCCGATCGCACCGGGCACATGTTCTCCGTGGTCATACTGGATGTGGATCATTTCAAGCAGATCAACGATACCTACGGCCATCTCAAGGGCGATGAGGTGCTCAAGGTCGTGGCCAAACTCGCCCAGCAGACAATGCGCGGGACGGACTTCTGCGCCCGCTTCGGTGGAGAAGAGTTCGTCATGGTCTTGGCAGATACGCCTGAGAACAGGGCGCTTGCTTTTGCCGAACGAGTGCGCCTGCTGGTCTCGTCGGCCGAATTTGCGGATGGCTTGCAAGTGACGGTGTCGCTAGGGGTGGCCGGATATCAGCCGACCGAGGAGATATCGAAAACCATCTCCTGTGCAGACGAGGCCTTGTACCGGGCGAAGCATGCAGGGAGGAATCGGGTGGAGTGTCGGAGGATGGTGGGGTAAGGGCTAAAAAGCCGTCTGCCGGCTGCTCCCGGGAGCAGCCAGCGCGGGGTTTCCGGAGCGGGAACTCGTGTGCAGCCCGTGCCACTCATGTTCAATCCCGTCCATTGCGAGCTCAGTGCGATGAACTTTTCCAAGATTAGTAGCCGGATATTCTGTTTTCAAGAAACCGAAGACAAGAAACTGTCCCTGCCCACAACCCACGCAGCGCGGCCCATCGACCTGAAGCAGTTGCAGGAAGATCGGAAAACGACCTTTGGCGCCGGAGCATCATGATCGTCTGCGTCAGCGTGGGGTGTTGTTCTAAGTACCCACGCAAAATAAATTGTGGATGTCTGCGGCTTTGGCCGGTGCGCTGCTGCGTTGCCCGTCTCTTGCAGTGCTCGCACTGCGGCGAGCCGGGCGCCTTGCATCGCATCCGACCCAAGCCCCATCCATCTCACAATTCATTTTCCGCGGGTACTTAGTCCTTGATCTTGGCCCAGCGCCACGATCTGCTGTTCCAGCTTGCCTTGCCACGTTCGTTGTTAACGACTCCTCTAAGGCGTCAATGCGACGGCTCGTTTACTTATAGTGTTTCCTTATATTTTGAGGCTTGAGTATGTCGCCTAAGATCCCGTCATCTCCGTCCACTTTCCATGCGCCGCCATCCGCCGCTTATGTGAACTCGTCTATCCCAGTCAATGCCGAGAAAATGTCTAGTCAAGACGAGAGCTCAACAGCGGCAAGCAGCAGAACCAGTCACAAGCGTAAGTACAGTCCATCGCCACTACAAGAAGAATGGAAACGCCACAAAACGGAAGAATCCCGCATCAAGCTCACACAAAATACTGAAGCGGAATTAAACCTGCATAAGCAAGTGGACGCCCCCGTCGAAGAATTGACCCAAAAAAAAGCTCTTTTAATGATTAAAGAATTGGGGGCAGACATTAAAC
>DATBUE010000295.1:0-1867 GCA_036516375.1 Noviherbaspirillum sp.
TCACCTGAAGCAAGCGGGCTTCACGGTGAAGGCAACCGATGTCGCCAACCCGGCCGACTACCGCGCGAAATTCGGCATCGCCGATCAGTACGGCTCCTGCCACACCGCGCGCGTGCAAGGCTACACGCTGGAAGGCCATGTGCCGGCGCGCGACATCAAGCGCCTGCTGGCCGAGAAACCCCGAGCCACCGGCCTAGCTGTGCCCGGCATGCCGATGGGCTCGCCCGGCATGGAAGGCCCGCGCAGCGATGCCTACGATGTGCTGCTGGTGCAGAGCGATGGCAAGCACAGCGTCTACCAGCACTACGGTCGCAAGTGAGCAGGGCAGCGCCCGAGGTCATCGCCGCGGCCGGGAGTTTGCCCGGACAGCGCACGATGATGCGACTGTGAACTCAATGTGCGGCCATGCCCGTGCTGGCGGTTTCCCTTGTGCCGGAAGCGCCACCGGCCATGCGCCGGCATTCCTCGGCGCAGCGGCGGCAGGCTTGCGCGCATTCCTGGCAATGCCCCATCTGGTGCTGCGCGCACTCGTCGCCGCAGGCTTCGCAGATTTCGGCGCAGGTCTGGCAAATCAGTGCTGCCATTTCGCTGCCGCGCGCCATGTAGCCGGCGGCAAGACGGCAGATCGCGGCGCAATCGATGTCCAGCGCGATGCAGCGTGCCATCGCCTTCGGGTTGTCTTCCTGCAGGCAGGACGCGGCGCAGTGATCGCAGGCGACCGCGCAGGCATGGCAGGCATCGATGCAGGATTGAAACTGTTCGTGGGCCATCTCTTCTCCTTCTGGCAAACGTGGAAAGAGAGCTTGGGCGCGGGAAGCGGTGCGGTGTTCTTGATGTTCCCGGCGCGTTTGACTCAACTCAAGCGATTTCCGAGCGAGGGTTTCTAAGTACCCCCGCAAAATAAATTGTGAGATGGGTGGGGCTTGGGGCGGATGCGATGCAAGGCGCCCGGCTCGCCGCAGTGCGAGCACTGCAAGAGACGGGCAACGCAGCAGCGCGCCGGCCAAAGCCGCAGGCATCCACAATTTGTTTTGCGGGGGTACTTAGTATGGGCTCACCAAGAACCTGCCTGTGCAGGAAAACGTTGCGAACAACCGAGGAGTGAAGATGAGAACTATCGCCTGGAGTCGCATTGCCCTGATCACCCTTCCCCTGCTCGCGCTGTCCGGCTGCGCCAGCCATGGCATGCATCGCGCGCACCACGAGGGCGGGCAGGGCATGCACGGCAAGAAGGACATGCACGCGATGTGCGCGCAGCACGGGCACATGATGGGTGCAACGCCCGAGCAGCGGCGCGCGATGATGGAAGAACACCTGAAAACGATGTCGCCGGAAATGAAGCAGCAGCACCTGCAGATGATGCGCGAGCAGGTGCAGATGCTGGAGCAACACATGCAGTCGCAAGGACGTTGAGGCGCTGCGTAATCGAGGCAAGGAACGGAGAAAACAGATGCAGTGGAAGAAATTGACGATGGTCGTTTTGCTCGTGGTTGGCAGCGGCACCCAAGTCGCCGCGCTGGCACAGCAATCGGTCAACCCCAGTCTCGGTGAACGGCTCGGTGCGCTGTTTTCCCGTTCGTCGGAGTCGAAAGCCGAAGACGAACTGATCGAACCCGAGCGCGCATTCCAGCTCACGCTGCGACCGGTGTCCGGCAATCTGGTGCGTGCCGATTTCACGCCCGCACCGGGCTATTACATGTACCGCGAGCGCATCGCCTTCAAGCTGAAGGATGCCGAAAAGGGCACGGCGATTTCCGAAGTCAAACTCCCGCAGGGAAAAAGAAAGCCGATCCGACCTTCGGCACCACCGAAACCTATGCCCAGCCCTTCAATGCCGACATCGTGCTGCGGCGTCCGGTCGGCGCAC
>DATBUE010000296.1:0-2383 GCA_036516375.1 Noviherbaspirillum sp.
GAGTCCGTCGAGCGAGAACAGGGTTTCGATCAGCAGGCTGCCGGCAAAGAAGGCGCCGATGAAGGCGGCCGGAAATCCGGTCACCAGCGGGATCAGCGCATTGCGGAATACATGCTTGTAGAGCACCGTGCGTTCCGACACGCCCTTGGCGCGCGCGGTCAGCACGTACTGCTTGCGGATCTCTTCGAGGAAGGTGTTCTTGGTCAGCATCGTCATCACTGCGAACGAACCGGCGACCGAAGCGATCACCGGCAGCGTGATGTGCCACAGGTAGTCGAGCACCTTGCCGACCAGGGTCAAGTCTTCCCAGTTGTCGGACGTGAGGCCGCGCAGCGGAAACCATTGCACGAAGGTGCCGCCGCCGAACAGCACCAGCAGGAACAGGCCAAGCACGAAGCCGGGAATCGAATAGCCGACCAGCACGGCAATGCTGGTTACGGCGTCGAAGCGCGTGCCCTCGCGCACGGCTTTCGCAATCCCCAGCGGTAGCGAGATGAAGTAAGTGAGGAAGAAAGTCCACATGCCGATCGTGATCGAGACCGGCAGCTTGGAAACGATCAGCTCCCACACATCCTTGTGCTGGTAGAAGCTCTGGCCCAGGTCGAAGGTGGCGAAGCCCTTCAACATCTGCCAGAAGCGTTCGGCCGGCGGCTTGTCGAAGCCGTACAGCGCCTTGATTTCCTCGATACGCTGCGCGTCGATGCCCTGCCGCCCCCGGTAATCCATGCCGCCCCCGCCTCCACCGCCCTCGGCAAAGTCGCGCGACTTCAATTGCTGCACCATCTGTTCGACCGGGCCGCCCGGCACGAACTGGATCACCGCAAAGGTAATGAGGATCACGCCGAGCAGCGTCGGCACCATCAGCAGCACGCGCCGCAGGATGTAGGACCAGATGTTCATTGTTCAGCCTGTCTTTCAGCCTGTTTGTGCCACCACGTCGTCATCACCCAGCCGGAGGCCGAATACTGACCCGGCAACGTCTTCGGGTAGGCAAGCGTGTTGCGGTAGGCGACGAAGTGTTTTTCGTTGAAGTAGTTCGGCACGCAGTAGTAACCGTGCAGCAGCACACGATCCAGTGCCCGTGTCGCGGCCACTAGATCGGCGCGCGACTGGCTCTTGACGATGCGATCAATCAGCGCATCCACCGCCGGGTCGACCACGCCGGAGTGGTTTTCACTGCCCGTCTCGCGCGCCGCAGCCGAACTGAATTCGCCGTACAACTCGTTGCCCGGGCTGGAGGAACCGCCCTTGATCAGCGTGGTCATGTCGAAATCGAACTCGTCCAGCCGCTTCTGTGCCAGGGCCGGATCCGTCACGCGATAACGCAGCGTGATGCCGAGCTGGGCCAGGTTGCGTGCGAACGGCGCGACCACGCGCTCGGATGATTGCTGGACGAGCAGGAAATCGAACACGAAGGGCTCGCCTTTCGCGTTGCGCAGTGCGTCGTTGCGATAGGTCCAGCCAGCGTCGGCCAGCAGCTTTTGCGCGGTTTTCAGGTTTTCACGCAGTGAGAATGGCGGCTTGGTGGTCGGGGGCACCGGCGCCGGGCCGAACACTTCGGGCGCCAGCTTGTCGCGCAAGGGTTCCAGGATTTCCAGTTCGGCTGGCGTCGGCAGACCGGTCGCGGCCAGTTCGCTATTGGTGTAGTAGCTGTAGCTGCGCTTGTAGCGACCGTAGAAAAGCTGGCGGTTGACCCACTCGAAATCGAAGGCCAGGTTGATCGCCTTGCGTACACGAATATCCTGGAACAGCGGCCGGCGCAGATTGAAGTAGAAACCCTGCAAGCCTACGCCATTGTGGTGGGGGAACTCCTGCTTGACCAGTTCGCCGGTCTTGAAGCGCTGGCCGACATAGCCGCGCATCCAGTTGCGCACACTGTTTTCGATGTTGACGTCGAACTCGCCCGCCTTCAGCGCCTCCAGCCGTACCGCATCGTCCTTGTAGTAACGGAAGCTCACGCGATCGAAGTTGTGCATGCCCTTGCGGGTCGGCAGGTTCGTGCCCCAGTAATTCGGATTGCGCTTGTAGGTGACCTGCTTGCCCAGGTCGTAGCGCTCGATGGTGTACGGACCGCTGCCGATGGGCTGCTCCAGCGCGATGCGGTCGAAGGGCTTGCTGCCCGCCCATTTCGGCGAGAACACCGGCAACTGCCCGAGGATCAGGTGCAGCTCGCTGTTCTTCTGCTTGAAGTCGAAGCGTATGGTTCGTTCGTCGACGACGACGGCTTCCTTCACATCGGCCCAGTAGGAGCGGAACACCGGCGAGGCAGCCTTGCTCATCAGCGTGTCGAAGGAATACTTGACGTCCTTGGCCATCACCGGATCGCCGTTCGAGAAGCGTGCGGCCGGATTCAGACGGAAGCTGACGCTCAAGCCGTCTTCGG
>DATBUE010000297.1:0-3243 GCA_036516375.1 Noviherbaspirillum sp.
AGCTCGTGCATGGCACGGGGCGCCACGTTGGCGGTCACGGAAATGTTGCCGGCGCCGCCGCAGAACATCAGCGCCATCGCCGTCGGGTCGTCGCCGGAATACAAGGCGAACGACTTGTCGACCAGGCGTAGCAGTTCGATACCGCGGCCGATGTTGCCGGTCGCATCCTTGAGGCCGACGATGTTCTCGATCGGCGCCAGGCGCGCGACGGTGTCGTTGCTCATGTCGGCCACGGTGCGGCCGGGAACGTTGTACAGGATGACAGGCAGGTCGACCGATTCCGCGATCTTGCGGAAGTGCTGGTACATGCCTTCCTGCGTCGGCCGGTTGTAATAAGGAACGACCTGCAGCGTAGCGTCGGCACCAACCGATTTGGCGTAGTGCGTCAGTTCGATTGCCTCGGCGGTGGAGTTCCCCCCGGTCCCGGCGATGACGGGAATGCGTTTCGCCGCATATTCGACCGCCAGCTTTACCAGCTCGCAATGTTCCTCGACCGAGACCGTGGGCGATTCGCCGGTGGTACCGACGATCACAATGCCGTCGGTCCCTTCCGCCACATGCCAGTCGATCAGCTTGCGCAAGCCTGGCAGATCGAGGCTGCCATCTTCGTGCATGGGGGTCACAATGGCGACGATGCTGCCCTGGATCATGATCGTTTCGCGGGTAAGAATGGAAAGCGGGGATTGTAGCGGATCGCTGCTCCCGTGGGGCAACGCTTACGCCACCCGGAGCGCCGCTTGTTGGCGATGCTCGGCGCCCTTCACCGCGCATAGCCGCTGCACCATTGCCGGCCGCGGATGACCGATATAGCCATCTTCGTAAGCCAGCACACGCCACTCGCTGTCTCCCTGCCTTCGGACGAAATCAAGCAGTTCGCCGTGGCGCAGCAGGAAGTCGGGACGCGACGGCTTGCCGAATTGCTCGTTTCCCGCAGCGAAGGTTTCGTAGATCAGCACGCCGCCTCGGGCCAGACTTGACATCAGGAAGGGAAACAGCGGGCGGTGCAAATAATTGGTTACGACAATCCCGGAGAAACGTCCCGCCTCGAAGGGCCAAGGCGCCCCCTGCTCCAGGTCGAACGCCAGACATTGGATGCCGGCGACACCAGCAAGAGTCTCCAGTGCCTGCTCATCGCGGTCTAGCGCAAGCACCTGATGTCCAAGCGTTGCGAGCAGACGCGCATGCCGCCCGTTGCCGCAAGCGAGATCGAGCACTTCGCCCGGCGCAATCAATGGCGCGAAACGCTCAACCCAGGAAGAAGCCGTCAGCATCCGCAGATATCAGTTGTAGTCGAGGCCCATCACCTCGCGCACGTCGCGCATCGTTTCCTGGGCCAGCTTGCGCGCCTTGTCGCAACCATCGGCAACGATGGCTCGCACCAGAGACGGGTCGTCGAGATACTTCTGTGCCCGCTCGCGCATCGGCTCCTGCTCCTTCAGGATTGCGTCGATCACCGGCTGCTTGCATTCGATGCAGCCGATGCCGGCAGAACGGCAGCCCTTCAGCACCCATTCCTTGGTTGGCTCGTCCGAGTACACCTTGTGCAATTCCCAGACAGGGCATTTCTCCGGCTCGCCCGGGTCGGTACGTCGCACACGCGCAGGGTCGGTCGGCATCGTGCGCACCTTCTTGATCACGGACTCTCGGTCTTCACGCAGGGTGATCGTATTGCCATAGCTCTTGGACATCTTGTGTCCATCGAGGCCAGGCAGGCGCGAGGCTTCGGTCAGGCGCACCTGCGGCTCGGACAGAATCAGCTTGCGGCTGCCTTCCAGGTAGCCGAACAGGCGCTCGCGATCGATCATCGAGAGGCTCTGCGCTTCTTCCAGCATCGCCTTGGCCTGGACCAGCGCATCCTCCCTCCCCTGCTCCTGATACTCCGTACGCAGCTCGTTATAGAGGCGCGCGCGCTTGCTGCCCAACTTCTTGACGGCTTCCTGCGCCTTTTCCTCGAAACCCTTTTCCTTGCCGTACAGATGATTAAAACGGCGCGCGATCTCGCGCATCATCTCGATGTGCGGAATCTGGTCTTCGCCGACCGGCACCAGGGTGGCGCGATAGATCAACACGTCAGCCGCCTGCAGCAGCGGGTAGCCAAGAAAACCGTAGGTCGCCAGATCGCGGTCGGCCAGTTTCTCCTGCTGATCCTTGTAGGTTGGCACCCGTTCCAGCCAGCCGAGTGGCGTCGACATCGACAGCAGCAGGTGCAGCTCCGCGTGCTCCGGCACCTTCGACTGGATGAACAACGTGGCCTGCGCCGGATCGATGCCGGCCGCGAGCCAGTCGATCACCATGTCCCAGGTGCTCGCTGCGAGGATGCTCGGATCGTCGTAATGGGTGGTCAGCGCATGCCAGTCCGCCACGAAGAACAAACAGGGCAGCTCGGATTGCAACTTGACCCAGTTCTTCAGCGCGCCGTGATAATGGCCCAGATGCAGCGCACCAGTCGGGCGCATGCCGGAAACTACACGTTCGGGAAACATGATGAATTAACGAAGGAGGAAAGTCAGGGGATAAATCAGGACGCTGAGCAGCGCGCTCGCCGCAGCGATCACCGGCTCCATCCAGTAACGCAAGCCGCCGATGATCATCAAGCCGATGACGATAAAAAAACCATACGGTTCGAGCTGGGCGTAGCGATAGGCGTAACGAATCGGCAGGATGCTGGTCAATACGCGGCCGCCGTCCAGCGGCGGCACCGGAAACAGATTCAGTGCGAGGATCACCAGATTGAGCCAGATACCGGCCTGCGCCATTGCAAGAAAGAAAGGTTCGCTAATACCGAACAGGCGTAGCGCGATCTCGAACACGAGCCAGAGAAATGCCATCACCAGGTTCGCGCCCGGCCCGGCCAGCGCCACCCAAGCCATGTCACGCTTCGGATTGCGCAGGTTGCCGAATTCCACCGGCACCGGCTTCGCATAGCCAAACAGGAAAGGACTGCTGAGCAAGAACAGCACGACCGGAATCGCGATGGTGCCGATGGGATCGATGTGCTTGATTGGATTGAGACTCATGCGCCCCAGCATGAAGGCCGTGTTATCGCCGAAACGCTTGGCCGCATAGGCATGCGCCGCTTCGTGCAGGGTAATGGCAAACAATAAAGGCAGCGCGTAGACCGCAAGGGTCTGGATGGCTTGGTTCATCGAGGCATGCTAGCAGAGGGGTAGTTGCCTATCGGGAGGCTACAGGCCGAACAAGGCGGCGTCGCCCCGCCCCGAACGCAACAGTTCCGGCTCTTCG
>DATBUE010000298.1:0-1943 GCA_036516375.1 Noviherbaspirillum sp.
GAAGCCAGCGGCGGCTTCCCGGAGGACGACTATCTCGCAGCCCTGCGTGCCGACCTGGAAAGCGCCTTGCCGCTGATCTGGGGACGCAAGGTCTATACGGTCTTCATTGGTGGCGGCACGCCTAGCCTGATGTCTGCGGCCGGACTTGACCGGCTGATGTCTGACCTGCGCAGCTTGCTTCCGCTGGATGGCGCGGCCGAGATCACGATGGAAGCCAATCCGGGCACCTTTGAAACCGAGAAATTCAAGTCTTACCGCGCCAGCGGCGTCAACCGGCTGTCGATCGGCATCCAGAGTTTCAACCCGCGCCACCTGCAGGCGCTCGGCCGCATCCACGATGGCGACGAGGCGCGACGCGCAGTCGACATCGCGTTGCGTACCTTCGACAACTTCAACCTCGACTTGATGTACGCATTGCCGCAGCAGACGCTGGAAGAAGCGCGTACTGACCTCGCTACGGCGATCTCGTTCGCGCCGCCCCACCTGTCGCTGTATCACCTGACGCTGGAACCGAACACCTATTTCGCCAAGTACCCGCCGCAAGTGCCCGACGACGACGCCAGTGCCGAGATGCAGGACATGGTCGAGCAGAGCGCACAGGCCGCAGGCTACGGTCATTACGAGGTCTCGGCCTATGCCCAGCCTGGGCGCCAGGCACGGCACAACCTGAATTACTGGCAATTCGGTGACTATCTCGGCATCGGCGCCGGCGCCCATTCCAAGCTCTCGTTCCCGCACCGGATCGTGCGCCAAATGCGCTACAAGCAACCGAAGGCCTACATGGAACAGGTGCGCGCGGGCGCCCAGGTGCAGGAAGAGTTCGAAGTCGGTCGTGATGAACTCGGATTCGAGTTCATGCTCAACGCGTTGCGCCTGCAGGACGGGTTTGCCCCCGCGCTGTTCTCCGAGCGCACCGGCCTTGCGCTGACGGCCGTGGAAAAGGCTTTGAACAAGGCCGAAGCGAAAGGCTTGCTGTACCGCGACCATCAACTCATCAAGCCGACAGAGCTAGGGCGGCGCTTTCTGAACGATCTGCAGCAGATGTTTCTTTAGGACCGGGCAGTGGCAGGGGCTGCCCTGTGCCGAAACTGGCGTTGGGACGGAATCCACTTCGGTATAATGCGCAATCTTTCGAACCGGTTCCCTCCGGTTCACTCCAGACCGGAGGTGTGGCCGAGTGGTTTAAGGCACTGGTCTTGAAAACCAGCGAAGGGGCGACCCTTCCGTGAGTTCGAATCTCACCGCCTCCGCCAGTATTCATGCGGGTTTCCAGATGGTTGGATGCCCCAAATTTCCCCCGCTTTTTGCCTGAGTTGCGGAGACGAGCTCCGCCACCCCCGCCCGTTCGCGGCGAGGCGGTCGCTCGCGGCGTTTTCCTGTTTCCACGATAAGACTGGCGGATTTTCGCCCCGAGACGAGATGCAGGTATGCGGCAGATCAAGCCGGGGCGAGGCGCGATGGATCAATGCGGGCCGCAGGCGGATCAGAGAGGCAGGACGCCGCCATCGGCGCGACCGTGCTTGTAGCACCAGCGGGGAGCCGCCATGCCTTCGAATCCCGAACGCACAGCAGCCAGCGAGACGGTGGCCGATTTCGCCTTTGAAGTGCGTTTCGGCCTCGTGCTGTACGGCGGTGTTTCTCTCGCGATCTACATGAACGGGGTCACTACCGAGTTGTATGAAATGGTGTGTGCTACCCCGCGCACCGGCGTGAGTTGCCGGCGAACCACGGGCACACGCGAAATCTACCGCCGGCTTGCCTGGCTGGCAGCCAATCCAGCGTTGCGTGACGAATACGCGAACCGATTGCATCGGCGCGCACGCGGTGAACTGCGGCCCGGCGAAGACGCATGGAATGACGAGCTTTGCGAAAAGTTTCAACCCGCACGCCTGGTCGTCGATGTGATCTCCGGCACATCCGCAGGGGGCATCAATGGCATTTTT
>DATBUE010000299.1:0-2539 GCA_036516375.1 Noviherbaspirillum sp.
CTGACCAGCTCGCCGATGCAGGACGGCTTGCCCACGGTACGGCGTTGCGGCTCCTTGCCATGGCACCCGCCATGTCGCGTCGCCGCGCCTTGTCCCGCAGGCAATCCGCCTCGGCCTCGTCTGAGCCGGTCAGGACGAATCCGCTCTAGCCGCCGGTTTTACCGGACTTCAGTCGCGTCAATGACTTGCGTCCATTCGAGAAAATTTATTCCGGACAGCAGTGCGCGAAGGCGGGAACCCAGCTCCTGCGCTTGCAGTGCCGCCCGTCGTTGAAGCTGGGCTGCCGCATGAGTATGTACTGGAAAGCCATGCAAAGAGCCCTTTGGTTGGGCCGATTCCATGGCTATTCTTTAACTGACGTTTAGAAACGCTTGGTCAGCACCATCTGCTCGCCTTCGCGACGCATATCGGTACGACTCAGGAAGGACATGCCAAGCAGAACGAACGGTAGCCCGCGTTCCTGCACCAGCGCGTCCACCTGGTGGATCTCGATATCGCCCACCTTGACCCGATCCAGCTTGACCAGGTAGGCCGGTGCCATGCCGTTGGCTGTGTTGACATATCGAGGCTGTCCGCGACGGTAATCGATCCCCAGTCGTTGTGCATCCGATGCGGGAAGGGCAATCATGGTGGCGCCGGTATCGAGCAGCATCTGTACCGATCCGCCATTGATCTGGCCATCGACCATGTAGTGCCCGCGTCCATCAGCCTGCAAAGTGACGCTGCTGCGGCCACCTGGACGTGATGGGCTGACGTGGCCACCGATGGCGATTGTCTCGCGTTTGCCATTGATGTCCAGGGTTGCTGCGGAGTTTGTGACCGCAACCAGACGGATGCCGGCGCTGACTGTGGCGCCGGCTTGATAGGTCTTTGGCTTGCCGCCATCCACTACCAGCACGGCCTTGTTTCCGAATAGTCCCACCACGCTGATATCGGCCGCACTTGCCGGGGCCGCAATGGCAGCCGCAAGCAGCAGCCCGGGGAATACTCCGGGCAGCCGGGACAGGGCAAGGCGTGGCGGCATGCGGAGGGTGCTCAGTCCCGGAAGTTGTTGAATTCGAGCGGTACTTCCGTCACTTCCTTGCGCAACAGGGCGATCGCGGCCTGCAGGTCATCGCGCTTGGCGCCGGTCACGCGTACCGCATCGCCCTGGATGCTCGCCTGCACCTTCATCTTGCTGTCCTTGATGAGGCGCACGATCTTCTTGGCGAGGTCGGACTCGATGCCGTTCTTGACCTTGATGACCTGCTTGACCTTGTCGCCGCCGATCTTTTCGATCTTGCCCAAGTCGAGGAAGCGTACATCCACATTGCGCTTGCTCATTTTCGTGGTCAGCACATCGCGCACCTGGTTGAGCTGGAAGTCGCTGTCGGCATAGGCCGTCAGCTCGCGATCCTTGTGCTCGATGCGCGCGTCGCTGCCCTTGAAATCGAAGCGGGTGGTGATTTCCTTGTTGGACTGGTCGACGGCATTCTTGACTTCGACCGTATTGGCTTCGCATACAGCGTCAAACGATGGCATGGCGTTCTCTTGGTGAAGAATTAACGGGCCATTCTAGCCGACAAAAAATCGAGTGACTAGGCAGGGCCGCGAGTGCTCCGACCTATAATGCCAGCCCTATGAACGACCCCATCGACCTGCATCGGGACCATCCGCTCGACGCACTCAATACCTTCGGCATTCCGGCGCGCGCGCAGGCTTATCTGCCGGTGCACGCCAGCGACACCTTGCTGGCCGTGCATGCACATCCTGTCCTTTCGAAAATGCCGCGGCTGGTGCTCGGCGGCGGCAGCAACGTGCTGCTGACCGGAGATTTCCCGGGCCTGGTGCTGCACATGCGCACGCGCGGCATCGAGTTGGCAGGCGAGGATGAGAGAGCGTACTACGTGCGTGCCGCAGCCGGAGAAAACTGGCATGGCTTGGTGCAATGGACGTTGCAGCATGGGCTCTCCGGCCTGGAAAACCTGTCACTGATTCCCGGCAGTGTCGGCGCCGCGCCGATCCAGAACATTGGTGCCTACGGCATCGAACTGGCCGAGCGCTTCCACAGCCTGACCGCCTTCGACATGACCAGCGGCGAAACAGTGGTGCTGGATCGCGAGGCCTGCTGCTTCGGTTATCGCGACAGCGTGTTCAAGCACGCCCTGCGTGACCGCGCCGTGATTGTCGATGTGACGTTTGCTCTACCCAGACACTGGGCTCCGAATCTGCGCTACGCGGAACTGGCGCAGGAGCTGCAGGCGCGTGGCATCGCGCAGCCGAATGCGGTGCAAGTCAGCGAGGCAGTCATCGCCATTCGCACCCGCAAGCTCCCCGATCCGACGTACATCGGCAACGCCGGTAGCTTCTTCAAGAATCCCGTCGTGCCTGTGGAGCAGCGCGATGCACTGCTGGCGCGCTATCCGCAACTGGTCAGCCACCGGCAGCCCGACGGCAGCTACAAGCTTGCAGCGGGATGGTTGATTGATCAGTGCGGTTGGAAGGGGAGAAGTAGGGGCCGCGCGGGCGTCTACGAGAAGCAGGCGCTGGTGCTGGTCAA
>DATBUE010000300.1:0-1828 GCA_036516375.1 Noviherbaspirillum sp.
TCGACCCGGCACGTGTCTGCGCCTTCATGCACACCGCACTGGAAAGCCTGGTGCACGCGCTGGAACAGGCACCGGACACGCCCAGTCATGCCATTGAAGTCTTGCCACCGCACGAGAAGCTCCTGCTTCAGGCCTGGAACCGCACCGAAACTGATTTGCCGTCAGACGGCACCATCATTACCCTGTTCGAAGCGGTCGCCGCCCGCCACGCGCAGCAGGTCGCGCTCGTGTTCGAAGACGACGAATTGACTTACGCGCAGTTGAACGTCCGCGCCAATCGTCTTGCCCATTACCTGGTGGAGCAGGGCGTGCATGCCGATGAGCTGGTGGCGATCTGCGTGCAACGTTCACCGGAAATGATCGTCGCGGTGCTCGCCGTGCTCAAGGCCGGCGGCGCCTACCTGCCACTGGACCCCGCCTTGCCCGCGGCGCGCATGGCCTACATGTTCAACGACGCGCAACCGCGCCTGTTGCTGACGCAGTCGCATCTGAACATCACGCAGAACGCGACTCCGACAGTGTTCCTCGACCGGGATGCTGAAAAATTCTCGGGTTTTCCCGAACACAACCCGCCGCAGCGGGCCTGGCCAGAGCATCTGGCCTACGCCATCTATACATCGGGCTCCACAGGAAACCCGAAGGGCACGCTGATCCAGCAGGGAGCGCTGGTCAACCTGGCGCTGGCGCAGCGCGAAGCGCTCGGCTTGCAACCCGGCCTGCGCGTGCTGCAATGGGCATCGTTCAACTTCGATGCTTCCGTGCAGGACATCTTCCCGACCCTGTGCGCTGGAGCGCAGCTTTGTCTTGCTTCGCGTGAAGCCGTGCTGCCGGGACAGAATCTGTTCGAGACCTTGCGCCGTCAACGCATCGAGCTGATCGCACTCACACCGTCCTCGCTGGCCGCCTTGCCAGTGGAGATGCTTCCCGATTTGAAGACCGTGGTGGTAGGCGGCGAGCGGTGCGAGCATGCGCTGATCGCACCGTGGCTCAAGCGTTACAGGGTCATCAATGTGTATGGCCCGACCGAGGCCACGGTTTGCGCCACGATTTACCCCTGCCGGCAGGACGGGGAACGGCATCCGGCAATCGGTCGTCCGATTGCCAACACCCAGGTCTACATCCTCGATGCCTGGCTGAACCCGGTTCCGTTCGGCGTGGTCGGCGAGCTCTACATCGGCGGAGAAGGGCTGGCGCGCGGCTACCTGGGCCGGCCGGACCTGACCGCGGAGCGCTTCACGCAAAACCCGTTTAGTGAACAACCCGGCGCACGCATGTACAAGACCGGCGATCTGGCGCGCTATCTGCCGGACGGGCAAATTGAATACGTGGGACGTGCCGACCATCAGGTCAAGATACGAGGCTTTCGCATCGAGCTGGGCGAGATCGAATTCACGCTGGGCAGCCTGCCCGGCGTGCGCGAAGCGGTGGTGCTGGCGCAGCAAGCCATAGGAGGACCGCGCCTGATCGCCTGCGTGGCGGCAGAGGCGGGCGTCGATGCACCGACACTGCGCAAGGCATTGGCGCAGAAGCTGCCGGAATACATGGTGCCCGCGCACTTCATCTTCCTCGACAAGCTGCCGATCAATACCAGCGGCAAGATCGACCGCAAGGCACTGGAAGCGCTGGAACCGGCAGCCGTAGAAACGGCGGCACAAGCTGCACCGCGCAGCGCGCTCGAGCAAAGGCTGGCGCACCTGTGGGCCGAGCTGCTCGGACGCAGCAGCATCGGACGCGACGAGAACTTCTTCGACGCCGGCGGTAATTCGCTGCTCGCGGTACGCCTGGTCGCGCGCATCAACGCCGAGTGGGCTTGCAGCCTGCCGGTGTC
>DATBUE010000301.1:0-6692 GCA_036516375.1 Noviherbaspirillum sp.
GCACTGGGCCGCGCCCCCGCCGCAAGGCATTGCACAACACATATCACGTATATAATCAACGGTTTGCCGCACCGGTATTCCTACTCCTGCCGACAACATGAAATCGTCCGAAATCCGCGAAAAGTTTCTGAAGTTCTTCGAATCCAAGGGCCATGCCATCGTCCCTTCCAGCCCCGTGGTGCCGGGTGACGACCCCACGCTGCTGTTTACCAATGCCGGCATGAACCAGTTCAAGGACGTGTTCCTCGGCTTCGACAAGCGGCCCTACACCCGCGCGACGACTTCGCAGAAGTGCATCCGCGCCGGCGGCAAGCACAACGACCTGGAAAACGTCGGCTACACCGCGCGTCACCACACCTTCTTCGAAATGCTGGGCAACTTCAGCTTCGGCGACTACTTCAAGCACGACGCTATCCAGTACGCCTGGGAACTGCTGACCGAAGTGTTCAAGCTGCCCAAGGAAAAGCTGTGGGTGACGGTCTATGCGGAGGACGACGAAGCCTACGAAATCTGGAACAAGACGGTCGGCGTGCCCGCCGAGCGCATCGTGCGCATCGGCGACAACAAGGGCGCGCGCTACGCCTCCGACAACTTCTGGATGATGGGCGACACCGGCCCCTGCGGCCCCTGCACCGAAATCTTCTACGACCACGGCCCGGACGTTGCCGGCGGTCCTCCCGGCTCGCCCGATGAAGACGGTGACCGCTACATCGAAATCTGGAACAACGTGTTCATGCAGTTCAACCGCGACGAAGCGGGCGTGATGCACAAGCTGCCCAAGCCGAGCGTGGATACCGGCATGGGCCTGGAGCGCATCACGGCGGTACTGCAGCACGTGCATTCGAACTACGAGATCGATACCTTCGTGAACCTGCTCGCCGCGGCGAAGAAGGCGGTCGACACGGCGAATCCCAATTTTCCCCAAACGCCAAATGCGGGTGAATTTGGCGGCGGCGTCGATCTTGATAGCCCCAGCCTGAAGGTCATCGCTGACCATATCCGCGCCTGCACCTTTACCGTGGTCGATGGCGTAATTCCGTCCAATGCCGGTCGCGGCTACGTGCTGCGGCGCATTGCGCGGCGCGCGATCCGTCACGGCTACAAGCTGGGCGCACGCAAGCCGTTCTTCCATGCGCTGGTGCCGGCACTAGTGACCGAGATGGGCGACGCCTATCCGGAACTGCGTCAGCAACAGCAGCGCGCGGTCGAAGTGCTGAAGCAGGAAGAGGAAGCTTTCTTCCGCACGATCGCCAACGGCATGGAAATTCTCTTTTCAACCATGCGTCAATATCACTACGGACCGGGCTTTGAAGCCAAAGGTTTGACGCTGGGTGTCGCTAGTGAAACAGCTCTGTTTCCTGGCGATGTGGCTTTTCAGCTCCACGATACGTACGGATTTCCTATCGATTTAACAGCCGATGTTTGCCGAGAGTACGGTCTGGGAGTTGACTTGCAGATGTATGAGCTTCGGATGGCGGAGCAAAGGGAAAAAGCCCGTGCTGCAGGTAAGTTCAAGATGGCGCAGGGCCTGGAGTACAGCGGCAGCCCGACTACGTTCCACGGCTATGAAAAGCTGATTCACGAGACCGCGAAAGTGACGGCGATTTACATCGACGGCAATTTGGTCGAGCAAGCCAATTCCGGCGACGATGCGGTGGTGGTGCTGGACCACACCCCGTTCTACGCGGAGAGCGGCGGTCAAATCGGCGACAACGGCGAATTGCGTAACAACGTCTCCCGCTTCCTGGTCGACGACACGCTGAAGATCCAGGCCGACGTCTTCGGCCACCACGGCCGCATCATGGAAGGCACGTTGAAGGTCGGCGACATCGTTGATGCGCGGGTCGATGCAGTCAAGCGCGGCAGGACCGTGCGCAACCACAGCGCCACCCACCTGATGCACAAGGCCCTGCGCGAAGTGCTGGGCGCGCATGTGCAGCAGAAGGGTTCACTGGTCAACGCCGAGCGCACGCGCTTCGACTTCGCGCACAACGGCCCGATGACGGCCGAGCAGATCCGCAAGGTGGAAGCCATCGTGAACGCCGAAATCCTGGAGAACCACGCCACGCAGGCGCGCGTGATGGCTATCGAGGAAGCGCAGAAGTCGGGCGCGATGATGCTGTTCGGCGAGAAGTACGGCGACGAGGTGCGCGTGCTCGAAATCGGTACGTCCAAGGAACTATGCGGCGGCACCCACGTGCAGCGCACCGGCGATATCGGGCTGTTCAAGATCGTGGCCGAAAGTGGTGTAGCCGCGGGTGTGCGCCGCATCGAAGCGGTCACCGGCGAGAATGCATTGGCTTATTTGCAGTCGCTGGAGGCGACGGTGAACCAGGTTGCCGGAACCCTGAAGGTGACTCCAACCGAAGTGAACGCGCGGGTGGGTAATGTGCTGGACCAAGTGCGCACGCTGGAAAAGGAACTGGCTGCGCTGAAGGGCAAGCTGGCTTCCGCGCAAGGCGACGAATTGCTGGGCAAGGCGGTCGACGTCAATGGCGTCAAGGTGCTGGCCGCGACGCTGAACGGCGCCGATGTGCCGGCCCTGCGCGAAACGATGGACAAGTTGCGCGACAAGTTGAAGAGCGCGGCCATCGTGCTGGCGGCTGTCAATGACGGCAAGGTCAGCCTGATCGCAGGCGTGACGCCGGACATGACCGCCAAGGTGAAGGCGGGCGAACTGGTCAACTTCGTCGCCCAGCAAGTCGGCGGCAAGGGCGGTGGACGGCCGGACATGGCGCAGGCCGGCGGCACCGATCCGAGCGGATTGCCCAAGGCCCTGGATGGCGTGGTGGCTTGGGTAGGCGAACGCGTGCCAGCATAAGCTGACGAGCAGTATCGGGCAGCACTTGTAGTACACGGGGCAGGGCCGGCAGCAAATGCTGTTGGTCCTGCCCCGTTTCTTTTGGTCTCGACAAAAGTTTCCGTGAGGATGCAGCGAGGAGAATTCGCTCGATTTCAATGTCCTTTGACTCGCAGTTGATCAGCCCGGCTTCTGCCTGCTGCTGCGTTGCAGCAAACACAATCCGCTTCCGGTAGAATCGGCCGCTCTTCCATTCTCTTCTGCCGACTCTCATGGAATTCCAAAAGGATCTGGATGCACGCGGCCTGAATTGTCCGCTGCCTATCCTGAAAGCCAAGAAGGCACTCGCGGAAATGGCAAGCGGGGAAATCCTGCGGGTCCTGGCCACCGATCCCGGTTCGGTGCGCGACTTCCAGGCCTTCTGCCGCCAGACCGGCAACGAGCTGGTCGAGCACAGCGAGAACAATCGCGAATTCACTTTCTTCATGAAGCGCAAGTAGGTCCGCTTCCGCAGAGACTACGCTGCCTCATCTCTTCAGGTTTTGCTTTCGGAGCGGCATCGTTGGTGTTGCCCCTCTATCCCCGAATCGAACGATCGTGCTAAATTTCGATCCCATCGAAAAGCGCCGGAATTCGATCTCCTTATAATCACGGTTCGATTCCGTCAACTGTCACTCTACAAAGGCCCAGCTATGAAAGTCATGGTTCCAGTCAAGCGCGTGGTGGACTACAACGTCAAGGTGCGCGTGAAGTCCGACGGCTCCGGCGTGGACATCGCCAACGTCAAGATGTCGATGAACCCCTTCGACGAAATCGCGGTGGAAGAAGCGGTGCGCTTGAAGGAAGGCGGCAAGGCCACCGAAATCATCGCCGTTTCCTGCGGCGTGACGCAATGCCAGGAAACCCTGCGCACCGCAATGGCCATTGGCGCCGACCGCGGTATCCTGGTCGAGACCGATGCCGAACTGCAGCCGCTGGCCGTGGCCAAGCTGCTCAAGGCGCTGGCCGACAAGGAACAGCCGCAACTGATCATCCTCGGCAAGCAAGCCATCGACGACGATTGCAACCAGATCGGCCAGATGCTGGCCGCGCTCTTGGGCTGGCCCCAAGCGACCTTCGCCTCCAAGGTCGTGGTGGAAGACGGCAAGGCGACTGTGACGCGCGAAGTGGACGGCGGTCTGGAAACCGTGGCCCTGCAACTGCCGGCCATCGTCACCACCGACCTGCGCCTGAACGAGCCGCGCTACGTGACCCTGCCCAACATCATGAAGGCCAAGAAGAAGCAGCTCGACGTGGTCAAGCCGGATGAGCTGGGCGTGGACGTGGCGCCGCGCCTGAAGACCCTGAAAGTGGTCGAGCCGGCCAAGCGGACCGCCGGTATCAAGGTGCCGGATGCGGCGACGCTGGTGCAGAAGCTCAAGAACGAAGCCAAAGTCATCTAACCCATTCAGAGAATCAGGACACGACAATGACCGCACTCGTCATCGCTGAACACGACAACGCTTCTCTGAAGGGAAGCACCCTCAATACCGTGACCGCTGCCGCCCAATGCGGTGGTGACGTACACGTGCTGGTGGCCGGCGCCAATTGCGGCGGCGCGGCCGAAGCAGCCTCGAAGCTGGCCGGCGTCACCAAGGTACTGGTTGCCGACGCTCCGCACTTTGCCGAAGGCCTGGCCGAGAACGTCGCCGAGCAGGCGCTGGCCGTGGCCGCCGCCTACTCGCACATCCTGGCGCCGGCGACTGCCTACGGCAAGAACATCCTGCCGCGCGTGGCTGCCAAGCTCGACGTCGGCCAGATTTCCGAAATCACCAAGGTCGAGTCGCCCGACACCTTCGAGCGCCCGATCTATGCCGGCAATGCGATTGCAACCGTGCAGTCGAGTGATCCCGTGAAAGTGATCACGGTGCGCACCACTGGCTTCGATGCGGCTGCGACCGGCGGCAATGCAGCAGTGGAAACGATCAGCACGGTGGCCGATTCCGGCAAGTCGGCTTTCGTCTCGCGCGAGATGGCCAAGTCCGATCGCCCGGAGCTGACCGCGGCCAAGGTGATCGTCTCCGGTGGGCGCGGTCTGGGTTCGGGGGACAACTTCAAGATCCTCGAACCGCTGGCCGACAAGCTGGGTGCCGCGATGGGCGCCTCACGCGCCGCGGTCGACGCCGGCTACGTGCCGAACGATTGGCAGGTCGGCCAGACCGGCAAGATCGTCGCACCGCAGCTCTACATCGCGGTCGGCATCTCCGGTGCGATCCAGCATCTGGCCGGCATGAAGGATTCGAAGACCATCGTCGCGATCAACAAGGATCCGGAAGCGCCGATCTTCTCGGTGGCTGACTACGGCCTGGTCGGCGATCTGTTCGAGATCGTGCCGCAACTGGTGAAGGAACTCGGCTGATCACCGGAGTCATCATGTAATGCCATGGGCAGGATTGGCGGCGCAGCAGCCGGCAAGACCTGCCCGTTTTTTTTGCAGAACTACGCCGAAACTTTTCTCTAGCCCGCTACCGTGGAGGTTCAGATGAGCTACGTCGCTCCCTTGAAAGACATGCAGTTCGTGATCAACGAGCTAGCTGGCCTGGCGCAGATCCACGCCTTGCCCGGCTGTGAGGATGCGAGTCCGGAAACGGTGGAAGCCGTGCTCGAAGAGAACGCGAAGTTTTGCAGCGAAGTGATCGCGCCGTTGAACGTGCCGGGCGACCGCGAACCGAGCACCTGGCGCGACGGACAGGTCACGACCAGCAAGGGTTTCAAGGACGCGTTCAAGGCCTTCGGCGAAGCCGGCTGGCAGGGCGTGCAGCATCCGGTCGAATTCGGCGGACAAGGCTTGCCGAAACTGGTGGCAACACCCTGCATCGAGATGCTGAACTCGGCCAATCTCTCGTTCGCGTTGTGTCCGCTGTTGACCGATGGCGCGATCGAGGCACTCATGACGGCCGGCACCGAGGAGCAGAAGAACACTTACCTCGCCAACTTCATCTCCGGCAAGTGGACCGGCACGATGAACCTGACCGAGCCTCAAGCCGGCTCGGATCTGGCACTGGTGCGCACGCGCGCGGTACCGCAGGGCGACGGCACTTACAAATTGTTCGGCACCAAGATCTTCATCACCTACGGCGAGCACGACATGGCCGAGAACATCGTGCATCTCGTGCTTGCGCGCACGCCGGACGCGCCCGAAGGCGTGAAAGGCATTTCGCTGTTCATCGTGCCGAAGTTCCTGATCAATGCTGATGGCACGTTAGGCGCACGCAACGATGTGCAATGCGTGTCGATCGAGCACAAGCTGGGTATCAAGGCCAGCCCGACCACCGTGCTGCAGTTCGGCGACCACGGCGGTGCCATCGGTACGCTGGTAGGCGAGGAGAACCGCGGCCTCGAGTACATGTTCATCATGATGAATGCGGCGCGCTTCGCAGTCGGTCTGCAAGGCATCGCGCTTGCCGAGCGCGCTTACCAGAAGGCAGTGGCCTATGCCCGCGAGCGCGTGCAGTCGCGCGATGTGGCGGGATCGGCCGGGCCGGTGGCGATCATCCATCACCCGGACGTGCGGCGCATGCTAATGAGCATGCGCGCCCAGACCGAAGCCGCGCGTGCGCTGGCCTACGTCACCGCTGCGGCTTCCGATCTCGCCCATCATCATCCGGATGCCGAAGTGCGCAAGCGCAATCAGGCCTTCTACGAATACATGGTGCCGCTGGTGAAGGGGTGGTCGACCGAAATGTCGGTGGACGTGGCCTCCACCGGCGTGCAGGTGCACGGCGGCATGGGCTTCATCGAGGAAACGGGTGCATCGCAGTACTACCGCGACGCGCGCATCCTGCCGATCTACGAAGGCACGACCGCGATCCAGGCCAACGATCTGGTCGGTCGCAAGACCTTGCGCGATGGC
>DATBUE010000302.1:0-2685 GCA_036516375.1 Noviherbaspirillum sp.
ACGCCCGAGCAAATCAAGCTGCATGAAGCGACCCACGGCCGCGGCGCCGCCTGGGGTGAAGAAGAGAACCGCGCCGTGGTGCGCGTGTTCGACCCCGAAGGAAAGAGCGTTCGCAACTACGCCACCGGATTGCGCAATTGCTCGGGCCTGGCGATGCAGCCCGGCACGGACAACTTGTGGTGCGTGGTCAACGAGCGCGACCATCTCGGCCCGGACGTGACGCCCGACTATATGGCGCGCGTACAGGAAGGGGCGTTCTACGGCTGGCCTTGGTACTACCTTGGCGACAGGGAAGACCCCGCCTTGAAGGGCAAACGGCCCGACCTCAAGGGCCAGGTGCGGATGCCTGAAGTGCTGATCCAGCCGCACTCCTCCGCGCTGAGCCTGGCGTTCTACGATCGCGACGCCTTCCCTGCCGAGTATCGCGGCGATGCCTTCGTCGCGCTGCACGGCTCTCATAGCCGCCCTGAATTGACCGGCTACAAGGTGATCCGCGTACGCATGAAGGGCGGCCAGCCCACCGGCGAGTATGAAGACTTCATGACCGGGTTTGTGGTGAACAACGAGAGCGTGTGGGCTCGGCCCGCCGGCGTGGCGGTCACGCAGGATGGCGCGCTGCTCGTCAGCGATGACGCGAACGGCACGATCTTCAGAGTGACGCGCAAATAGCCTCGCAACCCTGCAATGAATGACGAGAGACCGTCATGTCGATGGCGATGGATGGACGGGTCGAACTCATGAGGCGGAAATGGGCAAGCCCTCTTGCAAACTTCGAATGCTGCTTCTTGTCTTACCGATGGGCTTATTTTTCAGACTTGAAAGGAACGATCATGCAGTGGACCAAGCCGGCATTCACCGACATGCGCTTCGGTTTCGAAATCACGATGTATATCGCCAATCGTTGAGCGTTCGCTTTCCGTGAACGTGCACCCATCGCATCCGGTCGGCCATGAAGATCATTGTGCTCGGCTCTGCGGCAGGTGGAGGTTTCCCTCAATGGAATTGCAACTGTCGGAACTGTGATGGGTGCCGCAAAGGGAAGGTGCGTGCGTTTCCCAGAACGCAGTCTTCCATCGCGGTTTCCGGGAATGGCATCGACTGGTTATTGATCAATGCCTCGCCCGACATCCTTGCGCAGATCCGTGCCACGCCTGCCTTGCAACCCAACCGCGCAGCACGCGACACCGGCATTGCCGCGGTGCTCTTGATGGATGCGCAAATCGATCACGTCACGGGCTTGCTGATGTTGCGGGAAGGAAGACCGCTGGCTTTGCATTGCACCGCGCCGGTATGGGATGAGCTCAATCGCGCACTGCCGCTTGCGCCAGTGTTGTCCCATTACTGCGGCGTGAACTGGCGCCCGCTTTCCGTTGATGAACACAGTGAAGCGATCGCGCTCGATATTCCCGGCTTTGCCGATATCCGCATGCTGCCGATCGCATTGAGCAGCAAGGCGCCTCCCTATTCCCTCCATCGCACTGCTCCGCAGCCCGGCGACAATATCGGCCTTCTCATCGAAGACCGGACCAGCGGCAAGAAAGCGTTTTATGCGCCTGGCCTGGGCCGCATCGAGCCGCATGTGGAAGCGGCGCTGCGCAAGTCCGATTGCGTCCTGGTCGATGGCACCTTCTGGACCGAGGACGAACTGATCCGCTGCGGGTTTTCAGCGAAGACGGCAGCCGACATGGGGCATCTGCCGATATCAGGTCCGGGCGGCATGCTCGCTTGTCTGGATGCGCTGGAGGCAAAGACCAAGGTTCTCATCCATATCAACAACACCAATCCGATTCTCGATGAGGACTCGGAACAGCGATCGATATTGACCCGACATGGCGTGCAGGTAGCCTTTGACGGCATGGAGATCGCGTTGTGAACAGCGAAGCTTCTTCGCTCGCCCCTTGGGATAGACGCGAATTCGAATCGCGCCTGCGCGCCAAGGGCGCCGGCTACCACATCCATCATCCCTTCAATCTCAAGATGAATGCAGGTCAGCTGCGGCCAGAGCAAATCCGGGGCTGGGTTGCGAACCGGTTCTATTACCAGATCAACATTCCGCAGAAGGACGCGGCGATCATTGCGAACTGCCCGGACCGGGCGACGCGACGCAGATGGGTGCGCCGCATTCTCGACCACGACGGCTGGAACGACAACGCCGGCGGTATCGAGGCATGGCTGGCCTTGGGCGAGGCCGTCGGACTGACACGCGAAGAACTGTGGGGACAACAGCATGTGCAGGCAGGCGTACGGTTCGCAGTGGATGCCTATGTCAATTTCGCGCGGCGCGCACCGTGGCAGGAAGCAGTGTGTTCCTCGCTGACGGAAATGTTCGCACCCGGCATTCACAAGGAGCGCTTGGCGAACTGGCCGCAGCATTATTCGTGGATAAGGCCGGATGGCTTGCATTACTTCCGCAGCCGCATCGGGCTGGCCGAACGCGATGTCGAGCATGGACTGGAAGTCACGCTTGCGCATTTCACGACCCGCCAGCAGCAGGAGCGCGCCCTGGAAATTCTGCAGTTCAAGCTCGACGTGTTGTGGTCCATGCTCGATGCAATTGAAAGAGCCTATCCCTGATAACTTTCGGCATGAACGAACCGGAAAACAAGCCGAAGCTGTCCCGCCTGTTTCGCATGCAATGGGAAGAAGCGCAATCCGCGTATGTGCTGCTTTATCCGGAAGGCATGG
>DATBUE010000303.1:0-2789 GCA_036516375.1 Noviherbaspirillum sp.
CCCCCGCCACTTCCACGTAGCCGCGCAGATAGCTGGGGTTGGCGGAATTGACCTCGTTCAGGATCACGCGCGCGCTACCGCCGGCAAGCCAGGGATTGGCCTGCACCCAACCCGCAGTCTGGGTCTCTACGTTGATGCGGCTGTTGTTCAGAATGGCGCCGTTGCTCTGCACATCGAACTGGCTGTATGTGTTGCGCGAGACGCCGGCTGCCGAAGACGTCTGGATGTTCACTTGGGGAAGGCCGTTGGCGGTATTGAGTACCGTGGGGCGTTGCGCGGCGGGCGCGCTGGGGTCTGCGACGATCTGTGCGCCGGCCAGGGGCATGACGAACATCGAAGCGCCCGCCGCGACCTTCGCGGCAAAGGCGAGTGGATGCATTTTTGCCAGCACCACCCCGGAAGCGTTTTCCCCTCGCTCGCCTCTTGGCCCGCCCTTCCCTTTGCCTCCCGCTTTCGCGATTTCGGAAACCGCCATCAACAGGCCGCGGGTTTTGTTGAAGACGATGCGGTAAAGGTGCTTGTTCATGTTTCGTCTCGATCGATTACAGGTTCAAGAGGCAAAGGCAGTGCGATCCGGCCGGGGTGAGGCGAACTCACCCGCCGGGAAGACTCGGTAAAACGGGGCTCAGTAGCTCCAGTTCAGGCTGAAGCCGGCGGTCGTGCTGGCGGTGCGGAAGCCTTGCGGCTTGTCCACCGGCTGGCCGGCAAACACGTCATAGGACAGGCCGCGGAAACTGCCGCGCAGGCCTAGCGCGACACCAGCCAAGCGCGTGCCGGTGAGATAGCGGCTTGCAGGTCCACCGACTTCCCCGGCGTCCAGCGCCACATACAGCTCCTGACCGCTGTCGCCCAACGAAAGACCGAGCTCGTTGCGCAGAATCCAGCCCCGGTCCGCGGAGAGCACCATCTCGCCATCGAAGCCGCGTACCGTGTAGCGCCCGCCGATGGCCACGCGGTCTTGCGGGACCAGGGGCGTGGCATTGAATTGGGCGCGCAGCGAGCCGGCATAGCGCAGGCGATATTGCGCAAGAGTGAAGGGAACATTCAACGCGACGTCCGCATTCCAGACGATGGGACGCGTAGCGCCTTCTCCAAATGCCTCCTCGGTTGCGGCAAGTGTGCCGAACGCACTCGTACCGTGGCGGTAAGCCAGGTTCAGATCGAGAATGCTGGTACCGATGAATTCGCGATGCGCGACCGCGGCTTCCCAACCGGCGGTACGGCGGCGTTGCGGGCGGACCTCGGTGTCATCGATGTAATTGCTGGACTCGCGGTGGTAGCCGCGCAGCGAGAGTGTGGTCTTGCGGCGCGCGTCGCGGTAGACGACGCGCGCAAGACGCACGTCACTGTTGCTGCTGCGGCCGGAGTAGACGTAGTCCTGCGTCGCGCCTGCCACGGTCTGGAAATAGCGATGACGGTTGGCCGTCATGCTGAGCAGCCAGTACTGAAACGGGATCGAATAATGGACGGTGCCGCCGCGCGTACCGCGCCAGCCGGTATCGCCGCCACCGAGATCGTGGTTGACGCTCAGGTAGAAAAGATCATTGAGCGTCCACCAGTTGTCGTAGGAAAGCGTGGCCGTGCCCTGGTATCTGCCCGTAGCCTTGGAGCCCGCATCGTCGACGGAAAGCGCCAGGCGGAACGGGAAGCTCTGCTGATAGCTGATGACCAGATCGCTCTGCCCCGGCCCGGCTCCATCGCCCTCGGCCGCCTCGATCCTGATGTCCGCGGTACTGGTGGGCACGCGCTTGAAGTTTTCCAGGCCCTGCTCGATATCACGCAGGTTGAGCACATCGCCGGGTCGCACCGGCAGCGCATTCCACATGGTCCCGCGCATACTCGGCTCTTCAGCAAAACGAATGCTACGCACCCGCCCCGGAATCACCGTCAGCTTGAGCGCGCCGGAGGCGATGTCCTGCGGCGCGGCGAGGATGCGCGTGGTGACATAGCCGCGCGCGACGACGGCATTCTGCACGCGCTTGATGACGATCTGGATGCCGTTGGCCCCGAGACAGCGTCCAATCGGCGAGTCCTCGCCTTCAATCACTTCGTTCACGGCAAAACCGAAGCGGTCGGCCGACTCCCCATCAAGGGAAAGGGTTTGGATACGAAAGCAGGGAGATTCGTTATCCGGCAACAGCGGTTTTGCTTCCTGCGTCGGCTCCTGGAGCCGAATGTCCGGAACCTGTTGTTGCTGGAGGCGGAGTTGGCGCTCACGCTCCTGCTGCCTGATGAGTTCGTCAGTGCCGAGCTCTTGCGCGCTGACAGACGATACAGAGAGTGCTACGAGGGGGATAAAACGCCACAACCAGTTGGGCTGCGGCATGGAGACAGCTTCAGCTTTGCGATGCATGTAATACCGGCGCCTTCAAAGCGCGCCTTCCCGTGGTGCAAATAAGGAGGCGCGAAGATACCGGCGGTCAATTAGCTCCGCAACAACTTTTCAGGGGGTGTTTGGTTTTTCCAACTGGATAAGAAAAGGGTTGATTTTTGACGAGGTTATCGCCAAGAAGGAGGTTGAGCGGGAGGGTGAGTTTTGTTTTGCCGCCGCAGATGCCACTCGCCGAAAACAGCAACAAAGAGCACAACTTGGGCTATGCCCGGGCACGACCACTTGGAAAAATGCAAGCCCATTTACGACTCCCATGCCTTGTTGCCACGCAGCCTGTATGTTGGGTAGACGAAGGCAGCCCAACAAAGAAGTTTTCCGAGCACATTTGAACAACGGGACGTTGGGCTTCCTTCGTCAACCCAACCTACTCTTGCTAAAGCCCAGGGCTATCGCATCA
>DATBUE010000304.1:0-16440 GCA_036516375.1 Noviherbaspirillum sp.
ACGATCGCCAAGGCTCTGTTCCGGTTTATGCGGTGTTATTCCATTGCGCATAGCCCTGCAGTAGCGCCGCCCAGTCCGCATCCGTCCAGTGAAATTGCGCCATCTTGCGCTGCTCCTTGCGCAGCGAGCGCAGCAAGCGTTCCAGGTTCTGCTGCTGCCAGGGGCCGGGTGTGCGCGACGCGCATTTGTCGAAGTCGATCAACCAAACCTTGCCCGCGTCGTCGAGCAGGATGTTGTGGCAGTTCAGGTCGGAGTGATAGATGTTTTCCGCGTGCATGTGGGCGATGGCGGCGCCGACCCGCTGCCATTCTTCCGCGTTCAGGGAGCGCGTCTGGCTCAGGATCGTCGCCAGATCGCGGCTACCCGGAATCAGTTCGATCAGCATGTCGGCGCGATAGGTGAGGCCGGAGCGCACCATGCGTGCGGCGCAAGGGCGCGGCACCGGCAGGCCGTGCGCACCCATCTGCAGCAGCAGGGCATATTCCTGCATCGCGCGGCTGTGCAGCAGGGGTACGCGCAGGAAGCGGTCGCGCGAGAGTTTGGCGATCAGGCCACCGCGATAGTAGTGACGCAGCACCATCGCACGGCCCTCGTGGCGCACGAACCAGGCGGTGTGGCGTCCCTTGGATGAGCCGGTCACGGCTTGTTGCGCCTGCCACCACGCCGGCTCGAAGTGGTTGGGCTCCGCCTGCGTGAAGAAATCCTGCTGCCACCAGATCGTCTGCTTATCGGTTTCCCGGCTGCGGAAGGCGTGCGCGTCGGGGCCGAGGTAAGCCTGGATTGCGGCCAGCATGCGGCCGGTTGCCCCGCTCTGCTCGCGGTACAGCGCCAGCGCCGCCTCGCCCTGGGCTTGCAGGAGTTGCCCATTGCCCAGCAGGGTTCGCGTGCTGTGCACGAGGCTGTCGGCATCACTGACCCAGTTCACGGCCTTGCGTCCGTCCAGCCGGCGATAGGCGTCAGCAAAATTGTGGACATGCGGGCCGCTCTGTACCGCCTTGCCCAGCACCATGGCTTCCAGTGGATTGTGGCCGCCGCGTTCGATCAGGCTGCCGCCAATGAAGACCAGATCGGCCACTGCGTACCAAGCGAGCAACTCACCCATCGCATCGACCAGTACGGCGTCGGCACGCGTGATTGCTTGCCCATTGTCTGGATCCAGTTGTGAGCGGCGCAGCGTGGCGATGCCGTTCTCCATCAGCAGTTGCGCGACTGGATCGAAGCGCTCCGGGTGGCGTGGCACCAGGACCAGCAGCAGTTCAGGGATATGCAACTTGAGCGCGCGGAAGGCTGCGACCAGCATCTCGTCCTCGCCCGCGTGGGTGCTGCCTGCGACCCAGACCTTGCGCGCGGCCAGCAGCGGTCGCAGCTGCTGCGCCAGGTTTTCAATCCGCTGCGGAATGTGCTGTTCGAACTTCAGGTTGCCGCATACCTGCGGGGCATGGCGCAGCTTCAGGGCCGCAAAGCGGCGCGCCGTGGCACGGTCCTGGGCCAGCAGCAAGTCGATGTCGGCCAGGATCTGCTTGCTGATCTTGTAGAAACGCCGGTAGCCGCGCGCCGAACGCGTCGACAGGCGTGCATTGACCACGATGGTCGGCACCAAGGCCTTGCGGCTGGCGGCCAGCAGATTCGGCCAGAGTTCGGTTTCAAGGATGATCAGCGCGCGCGGCTGCAGTTTCTGCAGGAAGCGGCGTGTGGCGCCGGGCAGGTCCAGCGGCAGGTAGCAGTGATGCACTTGCGTGCCGAAGGCGGCAGCAATGCGGGCCGAGCCGGTGGGCGTGGTGCAGGTGACGGTGATCGGGAGTTCGGGATAGGCGGCCAGCAGGGCGCGGATCAGCGGCGTGGCGGCGACCACTTCGCCGACCGAGACCGCATGTACGACCAGCCCGCCGACGGCTTGGGCCGGCATCCGCTGCAGCGCGAAGCGTTCACCCCAGCGCTGGCGGTAGCCGACGTCGCGCCGCCCGCGCCACCAGAACCAGGCCAGGATAGGCGCCGTCAGCAGGTACAGCGCAAGCGTGTAGAGCAGGCGCATCGGTGCGATGAATGGTGCGATTAATGATGCGATTAGCGCCAGTGCGCGGCCACCCACGGCGCCGGCAGCACGCGCCGGTACCACTTGCCGCTGCGGCCTTCGATCACGTCAGGCGGATTCGGCTTGCCGTGGAAGGCGACGATCTTCGCGCCCGGCGGAATCGTCGCCGGCTTGAACCAGCTCATGATCCCGCTTGGCATGCAGTGGCGCTTGAAGCTCACGCACCAGCCGGCCGGCCAGTACTGCAGCTTGCCTTGCGCGGCCAGCGTGCCGGTCACGTATTCCTGCTCGTTGCGCACTTGCTTGAGCACGCTGTCCTTGTTTCTTTTCAGGTTTTCGATCAGGTCCGGATGGGCGCCGATGGTGTAGCGATAGACCGAGGTATTGCCGGTCTCGTCCTTCTTGTCCCACTCCTTGATCACGCGGAATTCGCCTTCCGGTTCGAAGAAGCAATCGATGTTGTCGACGATGACCACGTCGAGGTCGATGAACAGGGTGGGGCCGGACAGGTCGTACAACGGATTGGCGAAACTGGTGACCTTCAGCCAGCCGTGCCCGAAGCTCCAGGGCGCGCGCTCGTCGAAATCCTTGAAGCCGACTGCGGGAATCGGCTTGACCTCGATCTTCGGATCGATGCCGGCAGCGTCATCGGTCAGGCACACGAAACGAAACGGCAGCGTGAGGTTGCGGCTGACCATCGAGTGCAGCTTGTTCACGTAATCGGGGCCGTACTTCTTGCCCCATTTGATACACAGAACATTCACAGTTTGCATGGAAATCCGCCGTTCGCCGTCGTTTACAGAAGCGGCGCATGATAGCAGTTCCGTTCGGGGGTTCTGGTCGGGAAGGTGGAGGACGATGGCTGAAAAGGCGGCTACCTACGCGCGAGCGCGTAGCCTGCGTTGCCGATGACCTGTCATTCCCGCGGAGGCGGGAATCCAGTGGTGCTTGCAGAGATGAGTTCCGGGTTCCCGTTTATACGGGCGTTCTGCAAGGGGCGTGGCAAGTATCAGCGAAATCCGCATGCGCAAAGGGGAGCGCTGGATTGCCGCCTGAGCGGGAATGACACGGGAGAGGATTGCGTTTCAGGTAGTGCCAGGTTCCTGCGCCGCCCGCAATTGCTCCAACTTTTTCCGGATTCCGTTCCCAACCGCAATCTGCGGATTCGAGTAACCGTCGCTCTTGCCCGCTTCCTCCTCACGCTGCTTGATCAATTCACGCGCAGTCGCATGCGCTTGTTCGAAGGACAGCGTGTGTTCGCGCAATTGCTCGTTGTACAGCGCGCGCCCGAAGAAGGTCAGTTCCGAGCCGCGTCCGCAGCCGTAGGAGGTGTGGTCGGCATCGGCTGCAGTCATGACCAGCGTGTTGTCGGCTGCCAGCGGCGCGATCCAGCTTCCCGAGTAGCAGGCTGAGATGGACAGGATGCGATAGCGCACCCCGGCTTCGTCGAGCCAGGCTTTCAGTGCAGAGGGCGTGACGCTCTCCACAGTCATCGGCCAAAACTCCGCAGCCAGTACGCCATTGCGCGCGCCATGCGAAGTCAGGTGCAGGAACAGCACGTCCTCGTTTGGATCCATGCGCGCGGCTGCAGCTTGTATCGCGCGGCGCAGGTTGAGCGGCGTGGCCCATGGCCATTGCTCTACCGTGTCGACATGGTTGACCAGTTGCAGGTGATGTGCGCCGAAGCGCTGGGCCATCACTTCGCTGACCATCGCGCTCTCGTTGCGGAATACGTCTTCGTCGGAATAGGGGGCGAAGGTCAGCGCATACAGATCGACCACGCCGGGACGTTGCGGCGGCAATGCTTCCAGCCGGCGCGCCAGCAGGGCGGGTTGGGCTTCCATCAATTGCTGGGTCAATTCCAGCGTGGGGCGTTGCTCCGCATGGTCGGGACGCGGTGCATGCCAAAAGTGGGTCTGCGGCAGGGCAAGGTAGAACAGGCTGGAAATCAGCAATACCGCTGCAGCAAGCAGACGTGCCCCGCTATGACGCGTACCGCTGCGCGTGACCAAGACGATCTCGGCGATCACGGACCAGAGAAAGGTGAGCCGCCATACCGACCAGAGCATCAGATCGCCGATACCGGAAGATTCAAGCCCGAGATAGACCAAGCTTGCCACCAGCGTGGTGACGAACGACAGCGCTAGCGCCATGCCGGCCAGGTGTGCCGCACCTGGCGCGATACGCCTGTCAGGGTCGTAGGCTGGCTTCGGCCGCACCAGGTAGCAAGCCCAGATCGTGGTGAGGACGGGGAGCCAGTCCTGTCCGAGCGCGCGCCAGTTGAAATGCACCGCTTCGCCAACGCCAATCGCAATGCGATCCAGCACGATGGCCAGCAGTACCAGGATCAGGACCAGCAGCGCCAGACGTGCAGGGCTGGCGTCTACCCTGTCCCAGCGCGGACGCAGGAACAGCGCTGCACGTCCCGCTTCGCTGTACCAGTTCAGGAAGGAGGACGCGGAAGCCGGCTTGCGCACGGGCGAAGCAGTGGTGGAAGTCATGGAGTTCATAGGATGAAGATGGTTTTGCCGTTCGTTCCCCAAACGGCCGCGCGACGCTTATTCCCCGCCCAGATACGCATACCGGAACAGGAAGATCGCCGCGATGATCCACACGACCAGCGCCACATCCCTGGCGCGCCCGGTCAAGAGCTTCAGGCCGGCATAGCTGATGAAGCCGAACGCAATCCCATTCGCAATCGAATACGTGAACGGCATCAGCAGCGCGGTGATCACGGCCGGAATGCTCTCGGTACTGTCGTCCCATGCGATCTCGGCCAGTTCGCGCAGCATCAGGCAGGCGACGAAGAACAGCGCGGGGGCGGTGGCGTAGGCCGGTACGGCACCGGCCAGCGGGGCGAAGAACAGGCAGGCCAGGAACAGTAGCGCGACTGCCACCGCGGTCAGGCCAGTGCGACCACCGGCCTGCACGCCGGTTGCGCTTTCGATATAGGCGGTGGCGCTGGAGGTGCCCAGCAGAGAGCCGGCAACGATAGCGCTGCTGTCGGCGATCAGTGCGCGGTTCAGGCGTCCCATGCGGTTTTCCTGCAGCAGGCCGGCGCGCCGCGCCACGCCCATCAGGGTGCCGGTGGCATCGAACAGCTCGACCAGGAAGAACACCAGCACCACGTTCAGGATGCCGAACGAGAGGGCAGCGGAAATGTCGAGCTGGAACAGCGTGGGCGAGATCGATGGCGGTGCCGAGACGATGCCTTGGAAGCTATTGCCGGCCACGAAGAAGCTGGCGATGGTGACGCCGACGATGCCGATCAGGATCGCGCCTTTCACGCGCAGGCGGTCGAGCGCGACGATCACGAAGAAGCCAAGGATGGCCAGCAATGGAGCCGGCTGGTGCAGGTTGCCGAGCGTGATGATGGTGGCGGGGCTGGCGGCGACGATGCCCGCATTCTTCAAGGCGATGATGCCGAGGAAGAGGCCGATGCCGGCGACGATGCCAAGCCGCATCGAATGCGGAATGCCGTGGATGATGCGTTCGCGCAGGCCGAGCAGCGAGACCGCGAGGAACAGCAGGCCGGAGATGAACACGGCTCCCAGCGCGGCTTGCCAGCTGTAGCCCATGCCGAGCACGACGGCGTAGGCGAAGTAGGCGTTCAGCCCCATGCCCGGCGCAACTGCGATCGGGTAGTTCGCGAACAGGCCCATGATCAGCGAGCCGAATGCGGCAATCAGGCAGGTGGCGACAAAGACCGCATCCTTGGGCATGCCGGCGTCGGCCAGGATGGTGGGGTTGACGAAGATGATGTAGGCCATCGTCAGGAAGGTGGTCAGGCCCGCGAGCATCTCGGTGCGCACGGTGGTGCCGTGCTCGGCCAGCTTGAACTGTCTGTCGAGGAATTGCATCTTCACGCTCCGGGTAGTTTGGTCCGCGCAGATTCTAGAGCGGATTCGACTGGACTTGCTCGCCGGGCCCATCCGGCAGGGGCATTGGCAGCGCCGCAGTGGGCTTGATGGATGCCAGGGAGGACATATGCGTGGGATCCGTTTTGCGGCCGTGTGGCAGGACGAGTCGCTGCTTCCGGGATGGGGGCGGAAGAGGGGTTGTCATAACTGCATGAAAAGAAAGTTTTTTTTCAACGTTCGCGGAACGAAGGGTAGTGGCGCCCTACTCATGTAGGGCAATGATTTGTCCAAGCATGCTCATCCGGCACCACAAACGGGGCGAGAACACCTGATCACGATCTAACACCCCGCTAAGCAGCCAACCTCGCATCCGGAATGCAAACCTCACATCGAAAAAGACATTGCTTGTCTGGGCATGAAGAAGTTCCCTGCCATGGCGTTCCCGTTTAAGTTGCCTTCGGGAGTAAGGCACGTATCCACCGCCTTGCCTGCGCCTGCTGCCGGTGGCATAGACGGTACAGACGTGAACCTGGGAGCGTCTTCCCGGCTTGCATCCGGCTCTTCGCGCGGTTCGTCATCGGGCATTCGGTCCAGCGGCGGCGCCATGCAGCGCGCGTTGCAACGTGACGTACAAGCAGCCTCTGGCCCTCGTGCGCTTGCAACCATCCCGGAAGACGAGGCGCTGGAGCGCATTCCGTATACCGCAGCACCGCTTTCCGGGCGCATCACGCGAAGCGCCAACGACAAGGACCCGTTGCTGCGTCGTCCCCATACCCGCGCCAGCCGCTTCGTTCCCTTTATCGCAAGCCATTCGACCGACCGCACGATGCCATCGCACTTGCAACAGGTACCGGATGAGGTGCATGAAACGCTGGAGAACGTGCTCGACTATGGCCGGCGGCTGGCGGCCCGGGTCGACAAGATGGGTGAGCGTTCATTGGTGCAGCTGCCCACCACGAACGAGCGGCCGCAACGCTCGCTTCCCATGCGAATCCTGACCACGATTCCGCCGTTTCATACCTTCAAGCCAAAGAAGATCAGCGAGTTGATCGATAAGGATCCGGCTTACGGTGTGCCGAAAAATTCGCTTCTCCGGAAGACAGGCGCGCTGCTGAAGAAAAAGAACCTCCCCGAAGCGCACACTCCTTTGCAGCAGGTGCTGCGCGAACGATTGGAGGCTGCCCGCCGCGCCTTTCCTGAAGGGCAGGAGGCCATGCTGGCCAAGGCGCAGCAGCTTCTGAAAGCCCCGGACACCAACACTGGCGAGCGACACGCCGCTCGGGAAACGATCAGTCGCCTGGCGCCCTTGAGGCAGGCTTTTGAAGAAGCCAAGGCAGCGTGGGCAGCGGCGCAAGATCCCCGCAAGGCCACACCTCAGGACTTGCGGGAGGCTCACACTGGATTGCTCGGTCATCTGGCGCAGCAGCGCACCCGGTACGATCAAGCCGAGGCGCACGCGCTGCAGGCACGTGCGGTCCTCGATGACACGATGCTGCCGTATGCGGCCGCCGAGCGGGCTGTCGAGACCGCGCAGGAGGAACTGACCCGCGCGCGCAAGCAGTTTCCGCGTTCGGCAGAGCGTCAGGTTGCCGATTTGCGCCGCCAGTTGGCCAAGCCGCAGCTTGCGCAAGCAGAGCAGGACCATCTGCAACAGACACTCGCCCGCCTGCTGCCGTTTGAAAAGGCGTGGCGCGGCGCTATCGAACGAGTGCAGCAGGCAAGCACAAGGCTCGAAGCGCAACGCGCCGAGCGCGAGCAGCGCACAAGCGAACTGGAGCAGGCGCTGGTGACGCTGCAAGAGGCAATCAAGAAGCTGCACAGCGCATCGGCAGTCGTGAGCATGCTGGACTGCAGCGACAACGCGCTCGCGACCGACCTGATCAGCCAGAAGCTCAGCTTCGTCCGCACCCAGATCGAGCAGTACAGCGCAAAGCTGGCGCAGAGCGATTTGAGCATCAAGGACGAGATCGAGACCAGGAAGAAGGCACTGACTGACACACGGGAGGGGATGCTTATCGCTTCAAAAAAGCTGGAAGCGTCCTGGAACGCGCTGGTCCATCACGAGGCGCTCCTCTTCGCCTCCATGCGGCAATTGCAAAAGCTGCAGCAAGAATTTGACGCATTGAACGAGCCGCAGGAGGAGATCGGGCCAGCGAAGGAGGTCGACGAATTTGCAGCGGCGCGTCAGGCAAGGATCGAGGAACTTAGCGCGGTAATCGGAGAGACCAAGGACCGTATCGCGGTCATGGCGATTGAACTTCCTGCGGCCCAGGAACGAGTTGCGGCCGACCAGGAAATCCTGGAAGAGTGGGAGAACGATTTCGACACGAGCATGACGGCCTTCCACGACCGGCTTACTGCATTCTTTACGAACGAACCGGCAATCCGGCAAGTACTGGCCGAGCTGAACCTGGCTGCGGATCAGATCACGGGCAAGGCCGACGACTGGAAACGGCGCAGCGAGGAAACCCGTGCTCTGGAAGCGCAGATTCACGACCGCGCGCTCCAACTGCAGCTTGCCGCGCCATCCGGCTTTTCTGCGGCCGCCCTGGCTTCGCCGGCGGGCCAGCAAATCAAGGCCAGCCTGGCCAGTTTCGCCGCGCGCTTGGAGCCGGATGATCCCGAGGAAGAACGAGAGCTGCCGCGCCTGGCAAAGATCGAGATCCTCAGCAATGCCATCGCGACCATCACCGATGGCGATGCCGAGCGCTCGGCGCGGCTGCTGCAGGATTTGATGGCACACCCGAGCGAGCACTGGGTACCACTGCCACAGCACTTGGGAGGGCCGGTGCCTGCGACACTTGCCCGAGAGCAGACGGCGCCCTCCCATGCGGCGTCGTCGGACGACATGCGCTTGCTGTTTCACTTCATGGCCAGCGTGCCGCGCGGGACTGAGGTGCTGGACGAAGCTTCGGGCGGGGCTGGCCGCAAGCCGATGGGCCGCGAGCAACTGGAAGCCTTGCAGGCGTACTGGATGGCCGACAAGGCGCAGCTGCACGAATCGTCGGAAGAGGTGAGAGCCTGGCTGCGCGACGCGCAGTTTGTTGCCGCACACGAAGCGCGTAACCGCAAGAAGGAACCCCCCGTCTTCGAAACGAGCGCGCTGCCGGGCGACATGATTCGTGCCTTTCGCGCGGTCAAGAAGGGCTTGCTGTCGAATGCGCCGGGGTCCGACTACGACAGGATCAATTCGGCCCTGGCCAAGCTGGGCGATCAGTGGCGGCTGGCGGTACAGGACCAGCGTCACAAGCTGCTGAGCTGGCTGCCCAAGTCGCCCAATGTGTATGCCGACAAGTCGCCACTGCATCCGCGCGCACTCAAGCTCGGCATGAAGCAGCTGGAAGCGCAGGGCGTTTCCACTGTGAGGACGCAGGGACACGAGGCGGTGATCGGAGCCGCTTCCGCGCTTTCGGCACGACTCGCGGACGGCTTCATGAGCAGACGCACCGGCCATGAAAACATCTCTGATGCGCGGCTCTTCGACTTGACGGCCAAGGTCGTGTGCGACTACATCGCCGGCCAGAGGAACGGGCCTGCGGAGCTGGCACAGAAGCGCACACCCATGCGCCGCACCGCGTTCCACAAGTGCGAGCGCTCGTACCAGGCAAAGCTCGGAAAGCAGGATTTCGAACAGATCCGCCGGGAAGTGGCCGCCGCGTTGGCAGGTGTGGAGGCGGGCGCAGGAGCCGGGCAAACAAGGAAGCTCATCAAGCGCAATCCGCACAGCGCCATTCAGTTGCCCGCGCCTTTTGCCGGCATGCTGAAAACGGACCACTTCGGACGCGATGTGAAAATTTCCGCCCCCGACGTGTTGCGCCAGATCGCGCAAGCGATGGACGTTGCGCTACCGGAGACGGGAGCGGTCGACGCACTGGCCGACATGGAGACGAAGCTCGCCATCGCCGGGCAGGAAACGCTGCAGAGCAAGCAGGACGTGATCAATTTCTTTGCGCCGTTTCTCGCGGAAATGCGGCTGCGCGATCAGTTCACGTTGTCACAGGGGGGCGAGTTCGGAGGCGGCATTCCTTTGCTTCCGATTGCTCCGCCCGCACCTTTCGTGGCAAACGCAAGCGTGAACGTCTACACCCGGCGCAAGGAAGAATCGTTCCAGATCAAGAGCCCGACCTATGGTGTGGAATTCGTGTTCAACAGCGTGAGCAGTCGTGCCCATGATGTCCGGATTGCGGGCGGCCTCGGCATCAGTGCGGGCTGGCTGAAGCTGTACCTGCCGATGTTGTCGCGCAAGAGGGAATATGCGAAAACCGAAACCGGTTTCATTCTGGTGCGTACGCTGCGTCCCAAGGACGAACGCGGTGTGCGCAAGGAGCAGGAATCGCGTGACGAGGCCCTCGATCTGCTGACCAAGATCGTCTGCTGGGACCACCCGGATCACGGGCCGTCTGCCGACGAGCCACCGTTTTCCGGTCCGCTCGACGCGATCCTGGAACACTATCCCGACTGCCTGGTTGCAGACGGCACCAAGACCGCACGCGGGTGGCAGACCGGCACCGACCTTTCATTTGCCGGCCGATTCGGGTTTGCGGACAAGCATTTGCTGGCAGGTGTGGCAGCGACCCCGCTCAATGTCCGAACCGACAACAAATCCGAGGTCAGCAAGGAGCGCTCCGGTTATGCCCACCAGACTGTGCTGGACCGCTCCGACGAACGGCGCCAGCGACTGAGTGCTGGCGTGATGGCAGGGGCCATCGGCACCTTCTTCCGCAAGGCTGTCAACGGCGGGGACGAAGTCAACGAGACAGGCATGCGCGATGTAGCGCCCCCGCCCGGTGCCATGGCCTCGCGTGCCGGAGGCGGTTCGAGCAAGGCAGGGGCCGCGATCGATAGCGAGGGTTCGGCAAACTGGCGTGTGATGGGCGCGGCCAACCTGCTCGATTTCAGCAAGGAACTGGCCTACAACATGGAAAAGAATGGCGTCACGCGCTTTGCCATCGGCGACAAGACCGGCGGCAGCATGGACCGCGTGTATGGCTCGCCGAAGGATCTGCTGGCAGCGATCGAGCGGAACGAAGAGGAATTCCTGCTGCGCTTTCTCGACACCATTCCAGTTTCACCCGGTGCTGAGCGCGATACGCCGCAGAACCGCATGGTCGCGCGGATGCAACTGGACTGGTTCAAGAAAGACCTGCAGGCAATGAAGAAGGATTCGAGCATGCAGTTCAACATCAAGCATGAAAAGCAGCCGAAGATCACGGGCTGGGACGACGCCTTCAATGCTCTGGAAGCGATCGCAGGTGCACGCGGCGACGCGGGCAAGGTAAGGGAGTTGCAAAAGGGCAGGCGCGAGCTGGCCGCTTACCGCAGCAGTTGGTCTTTCAAGAACAGCGTGTTTCGTGGCAAGGGAAAGGACAGCGAAGATCTGGGCGTGGATTTCGGTTTGCGCGCGAAGCGAACGTATTCCGCTGAGACCACGCGCGCAAAGGGTGCCTATCCGTCCTGACTCACTCGGCATCGCGCCGCGCAAACGCAGAGGAAGCAGCGCGTATATAGTTGCTTCCATTCCTCTCATGCCTTCCATGCCGGGGGCATCCCGTCATGAATGAATCTCCGGGCTTTGCATCTCAGCCCGACCGCCTCGCAACGAAGAGAAAACGAATGAACATTCAGAGAGTGCGTGTGCCGCGACTGTTCCGGCACATCCACGCAAGAACATGCAGACACGCCTGAGCCTACGCAACATCACCAAGGCCTACCCTGCCGTGCGTGCCAACGACGGCATCGACCTCGACGTGCGCCCCGGCGAGATCCACGCCATCCTCGGCGAGAACGGGGCTGGCAAGTCCACGCTGATGAAGATCATCTACGGCGCGGTCAAGCCGGATGCCGGCGAAGTGATCTGGAATGGCAAGCTGGTGCAGGTGAGCAGTCCGGCGGCCGCGCGCCAGCTCGGCATCGCCATGGTGTTCCAGCATTTTTCGCTGTTCGATACCCTGACCGTGGCCGAGAACATTGCCCTTGGCCTGCCTGCCGATACGCGCCTCGACGAGCTTGCCGGGCGTATAGAAAGCACGGCGCGCGAGTACGGTTTCGAGCTGGAAGCGCAGCGCCATGTGCATACGTTGTCGGTCGGTGAATGCCAGCGTGTGGAGATCGTGCGGGCGCTGCTGGCGAAGCCGCAATTGCTGATCCTCGACGAGCCGACTTCGGTGCTGACGCCACAGGCAGTCGAAAAATTGTTCGAAACCTTGCGCCGCTTGGCCGCCGAAGGCTGCAGCATCCTCTACATCAGCCACAAACTCGACGAGATCCGCGCGCTCTGCCACACCTGCACGGTGATGCGCGCCGGGAAGGTCACTGGCGTGTGCGACCCCGCACAGGAAAGCGCGGCCAGTCTGTCGCGCCTGATGATCGGTGCCGAACCGCCGACGATCCATGCCGCACCGCGTGCGCCCGGAGAGAAGTTGCTGAGCGTGCGCGGACTGACGCTGGAAAAAAGCCATCCCTTCGGCACCCGGCTGGAAGACATTGCCTTCGACTTGTATGCGGGGGAAATCCTCGGGGTGGCCGGCGTCTCCGGCAACGGTCAGCAGGAATTGCTGGCCGCGCTGTCCGGCGAAGACACGCGCGCAGCCAGCCACAGCATCGTGCTGCAGGGCGCGCCCATCGGTGCGATGAACGCGGCGCAGCGGCGTCGGCGCGGCTTGGGTTTCGTGCCGGAGGAGCGCCTGGGGCGCGGCGCGGTGCCGGATTTTTCGCTCGCGCACAATGTGCTGCTGTCGCATCAGGATGGCACGACGATCAGGCAGGGCATGCTCCGTTCCGGCGCCATCACGCGTCTGGCGGCCTCGATCATCGCGCGTTTCAAGGTGAAGGCCGCGGGTCCGCAGGCGAGTGCCAGCAGCCTTTCCGGCGGCAACCTGCAGAAGTACATCGTCGGCCGCGAAGTGCTGCGCCAGCCGAAGGTGTTGATCGTGGCGCAACCTACCTGGGGTGTGGACGTGGGCGCAGCGGCGCAGATACGTGCCGAACTGGTCGCACTGCGCGATGCCGGTTGCGCACTGTTGGTGGTGTCCGAGGAGCTGGACGAGTTGTTCGAGATTTCGGACCGGTTGGTGGTGATCGCGAAAGGGCGCCTGTCGCCACCGGTTCCGCGTGCCGCGGCCACGGTCGATCTGATCGGGCAATGGATGAGCGGGTTGTGGCAAGTGCCAGATGCGGCCGTGGGAGGCGCCCATGCTTAGGCTGGAAAAACGTCCCGACCCGTCGGCCTTGATGTCCTGGACTTCGCCGCTGCTGGCCGTCCTGCTGACCGCGCTGTTCGGCGCGCTCCTGTTTGCCGCTCTCGGCCAGGATGTGCTGGAAGGCTTGCGTGTGTTTTTCTACGAACCGATTCGCGACCTGCGTGGCTGGACCGAACTGGGGGTAAAGGTCGCGCCGTTGCTGCTGATTGCAGTCGGCCTGGCGATCTGCTTTCGCGCCAACGTGTTCAACATCGGTGCCGAGGGCCAGCTCACGGTGGGGGCGATCGTCGGCGGTGCGGTCGCGCTGTATCTGGACGATGGCAACAACAGCGGCGGTGCGTTGATGATCGCCGCAGTGCTCGCCGCCGGCGCATTCGGCGGCATGGCCTGGGCCGCGGTCGTGGCCTTGCTACGCGACCGCTACAACGCCAATGAAATCCTGGTGTCGCTGATGCTGGTGTATGTGGCCCAGTTGCTGCTGAGCTTCCTGGTGCACGGCCCGCTGCGCGATCCGGAAGGGTTCAACTTCCCGCAGTCGCGCCTGCTGTCGGACGGCTTTCTGCTGCCGGTGCTGATCGAGGGTTACCGCTTGCATGTAGGCATGGTGTTGGCGCTCCTTGCAGCGCTGGCCGGCTGGGTCTTCCTGATGCGCAGTTTTGCCGGCTACCGCTTGCAGGTTGGCGGCATCGCGCCTGCGGCCGCACGCTATGCCGGCTTTTCCTCGCGCGGCGCGCTCTGGACTTCGCTGCTGATCAGCGGCGCGCTGGCCGGGCTGGCCGGTGTGGCCGAAGTGATCGGCCCCATCGGGCAATTGACGCCCTCGGTTTCACCGGGCTACGGCTTCGCCGCGATCATCGTCGCCTTCGTCGGCCGCTTGCATCCGGTAGGCGTGGTGTTTTCCAGTTTCGTGATGGCGCTGTTCTATATCGGCGGTGAGCTGTCGCAATCGCGCTTGGGCATGCCGAGCGCAATCACCGGCGTGTTCCAGGGCATCCTGCTGTTTTCGCTGCTGGCTTGCGACATGCTGATTCACTACCGTTTGCGCTGGAGGAAATGATGGACCTGGCCACCATCGCCGCACTGATCGCCGCCAGCGTGAATGCCGGCACACCCTTGATGCTGGCCGCGCTCGGCCTGTTGATCAACGAGAAGTCCGGCGTCGTCAATCTCGGTGCCGAGGGCATGATGCTGATGGCGGCCGTCACCGGCTTCGCTACCGCCGTCAGCACCGGAAGCCCGGCACTTGGTTTCGTCGTGGGCGCTGGTGCCGGCATGCTGCTGGCCGCCTTCTTCGCCCTGATGGTCGTGGGCCTGGGCACGAACCAGTACGCCACCGGCTTGGCGCTGGCGCTGTTCGGAGCCGGCGCTTCGGCCTACATCGGCATCAGCTATTCGGGGCACAGCCTGGAAAGCAGCAAGTTTGTGCTACCGGTGCTGTCCGAGCTTCCCTTCTTCGGGCCGGCACTGTTTCGCCAGCATCCGATGGTGTACCTGTCACTGCTGTTGTGTGCAGCGATCATCTGGTTCCTCTATCGCAGCCGTGCCGGCCTGGTGTTGCGCGCGGTGGGCGAGTCGCCATCTTCGGCGCATGCGCTGGGCTATCCGGTGCGCGCGATCCGCTTTGCTGCGCTGTTGTTCGGCGGCGCCTGCTGCGGGCTGGCCGGCGCCTACCTGTCCCTGGTTTATACGCCGCTATGGGTCGAAGGCATGGTGGGCGGGCGCGGCTGGATTGCGCTGGCGCTGACCACCTTCGCGACTTGGCGCCCGGCGCGGGTGCTGGTCGGCGCCTACCTGTTCGGCGGCGTGACCATCCTGTCTTTTCATGCACAGGGTTTGGGTGTGGCCATTCCCTCGCAGGTGCTGTCGATGCTGCCTTACCTGGCCACCATCGTCGTGCTGGTGCTGATTTCGCGCAATCCGGACTGGATCAAATTGAATATGCCGGCATCGCTGGGCAAACCTTTCCATCCCTAGGACGTCGAAAGATGCCGCCCTGCAGCGTTTTTCCACATTCACGATAATGCGTGCACGCGGCGCCGCTGCCCACTCGGCCTCCGTTCGTATCCGCCCGTTCCAGTGGGAGCAAACCTAGAGGAAAACATGTCAGGAAGATTTTCACGCACGCTGCAACGGATGATGGTGCTGTTGCCCGCGCTGGCCCTTGCTCCGCTGGCGCCGCAGGCAGCCGCTGCCGATCCGCTGAATGTCGGCTTCGTCTATGTCAGCCCGATCGGCGAAGCCGGCTGGACCTGGCAGCACGATCTGGGACGCAAGCAGATGGAAAAAGCGCTCGGCGACAAGGTCAAGACCAAGTATGTCGAGAACGTTCCCGAAAGCGCCGACGCCGAGCGCGTGATTCGCGACTTGGCGCAGCAGGGCAACAAGCTGATCTTCACCACCTCGTTCGGCTACATGAACCCGACGCTGAAGGTTGCCCGCCAATTCCCGAACGTGAAATTCGTGCACCTGACCGGCTACAAGACGGCGCCGAACGTGGCCACCGTCAACGCGCGCTTCTACGAAGGGCGTTACCTGGCAGGCGTGATGGCCGGCAAGATGACCAAGTCGAATATCGCAGGCTATGTCGGCGCCTTCCCGATTCCGGAAGTCCTGCAGGGCATCAACGCCTTTACCCGCGGCATGCGCAGCGTGAACCCCAAGGCGGAAGTGCGCGTGATCTGGGCCAACACCTGGTATGACCCGGCCAAGGAACGCGATGCCGCCGTCACGCTGCTGGGCCAGGGCGCAGACGTGGTGACCCACCACACCGATTCGCACGCAGTGGTGCAAGCCGCTGAGGAACGCGGCAAGTATGCGTTTGCCTATCACTCCGACATGAGCAAGTTCGGCCCGAAGGCGCAACTGGCTGCCGTGACCCACCACTGGGGCGACTACTACACCAAGGCCGCGCAGCAGGTGATCGACGGCACCTGGAAGACCACCAGCGTGTGGGGTGGAATCAAGGACGGCTTCGTCAAGCTCGAAGCGGTCAACAAGTCGGTACCGGCCGACGTGCAGAAACTGGTGGCCCAGGCCGAGAAGGACATCGTGTCCGGCAAGCTCTCGCCGTTCGACGGCCCGGTGAAGGACAACGAAGGCAAGGTGCGCCATGCCAAGGGTCCGATGAGCGATGAACAACTGAACAAGATGGATTTCTACGTCGAAGGCGTGGCGGGCAAGCTGCCGGGGAAGTAAGCCGTTCTGTCCGAAACCCAAACTGATTGGCCCGCGCAAGCGGGCCGTTCTTTTTTGGAGAGTCGCATGCAGTTAGAGCGGATTCGCCCTGACCGGCTCAGTCGAGGCCGAGGCGGATTGCCTGCGGAACAAGGCGCGGCGACGCGACATGGCG
>DATBUE010000305.1:0-3266 GCA_036516375.1 Noviherbaspirillum sp.
AGGAAAGCGTATGACGCGAGTCTTGCGCAAAGACCCAGTGTCGTTCCCGTGAAGGCGGGAACCCAGTTTCGACATTTGCATCGGTGCGAACGTTTTCAGTGCTGCAAACGCATGAATTGGGTTCTCGCCTGCGCGGAACGACAGGAAATCTTCAACTGAAGCGGCTGCCGTCCTGCCCGACTCGGTTGCAATTCAAGCAAGACGACCAACCTAGTCTCCGCGCTTACCCGGCGCCTGACAAGCAGCGCGATCAGGGTCCGCGCTTGACCCCGCCATCGTCCTCGACCCCGCGCTGCGCCTGCTCGCCGAAATCCCCCGCCAGTGCCACCGACAGCTTGGCCGGATCCAGATACTTGCGCAGCACCGCATTCACATCGGCCAGTTTCAGCTCCGCATAGGCACGGTCGCGCTCTTCGCGCCATTCCAGCGTGCGGCCCCAGTGCAGGTTGTCGGCCAGCAGGGCGGCGACATTGCCTTCCTGAGCCAGCACCTGGCGCCGGCTACGCAGGATGGACTCGCGCGCGTCATTCAGCTCGGCCTCCGTGAAGCCGTGCTGCAGCACCTGTATAAGCTCGTCGCGCAGCGCAGCTTCGAACCGGGCCCGGTTCTGCGGCGCCACGGTGCCGCTGATCGTGATGCGCCCGTTCGGCTCGCGCACGCCGACACTGAGCGAGGAATAGACCCCATAAGTAAGTCCTTCCTTTTCGCGCAGCCGGTTCCACAAGCGGGTGCCGGCCCGCCCCCCGAGCATTTGCACGGCTGCGAACAGGGCCGGCACGTCGGCATCCTGCTCCTCCACCGGAATCGGCAGCGCCGCGGCATAGACTGCATTGGCCTTGTCCGGCAGGTGCAGCACGATCTCGGTCGGCTCCACCGGCTGCCACGGCCGCACGATGCGCTGCCAGGCGCGCGGGCTGGTCCAGCCGGCGAAGGCTTGCTGCAGGCGTTGCTGCACGTGCTCGGCATCGACTGGCCCGACCATGGACAGTTCGCTGTCGGAGGCGCCGGCGAATTCGCGGTAGAAGCGGGCCAGGCGCTGCGGCGTGCTGGCGCGCGCGGCCTCTTCGACTTCATCCAGCGTCAGTACCGCGCGCGGATCGGCTTGCGGATAGCGCACCAGATGCCGGTTAAGCGCATTCCAGGCGCGTGCCGAGGGATCGTTGCGGCTGGCTTGGTTCTGCGCCAGCGTGCGCCGGCGCACCTGCTCGAACTCGTCTTCGGGAAAGACCGGCTCGCGCAGGACTTCGGCCAACAGCGCGATCACCGCATCGAGATTTTCCTTCGGCGCATTGAAGCTCACCTCCAGCCCGGTCATGCCGCCCGAGGCCGACAGCGTGCTGTCGAGCTCGGCCAGGCGGTCGTTCAATTGTTCGCGCGTCAGGCGCGAAGTGCCCTTGAACATCATCTGCGACAGGAACATCGCGTCGACGCGGCGGCCGGTCAGGTTGTCCAGATTGCCCCAATGCAGGCGCAGGGTGCCGGTCACGCGTGCGCCCCGCGTTTCGCGCGGCAGCAGCGCCAGCTTCATGCCGACCGGCAGCGTGCGCTTGATCGTGCGCGCCTCGATGGCCAGATTGCTCGGCTCGAAACGCTCGATGGTGCCGACCGCTTCCCGGCCGCGGTAATCCTTGAGCAGTTCTGCCGGATTCGGTTGCGGTGGCTGCGGAGCCCGCCCTGGCTGCTCGGTCGGGATGTAGCGCCCGGAGGTGCGGTTGCTTTCCACCAGATAGCTGCGCGCCTGCTGCTCGACATCGGCCGCCGTGACTTCCTCTATCCAGTCGCGCAGCGCAAAGCGCAGGCGCCAGTCGCCGGCCGCGATGGCTTCGCTCAGGTCGAGCGCGACGTCATTGGTGTCGAGCAGTGCGCGGTTGATGGCATTGAGGAGCAATGTCTTGGCCCGCGTCAGCTCTTGCTCGTTGACCGGCTTGAAATTTTCCAGCGTGGCCAGCAAGGCTTGCTGCACGCGAGCCGGATCGGATTGCGCGTTGAGCACGGTGCCGAAGAACAGGAAACCCGGATCGGCGGTCTGGCTGCTCCAGTCGAACAACGAAGCGGAAAGCCCCGAGGCGATCAGCGCCTTGTGCAGGCGCCCGGAGGGCGCGTGGGTCAGGATCTGGCGCAAGACCAGTTGCGCGGCATACGCCTTGCTGGCCATCGGCACGCCGTGATACGTGACGGCCAGCAGCGGCGAGCCGCCGTTGCGCCGCACCGCCACACTGCGCTCGCCCTGCTGCACCGGCTCTTCAGTCCAGGCCGCATCCAGCTTGCGCTCAGGGCGCGGGATTGGGCCGAACAGCGCGGCGATCTCGGCCAGCACTGTTTTTGGTTCGAAATTGCCGCCAACTACCAGCACCGCGTTGTCCGGCTGGTAGTACTGGCGGTAGAAGCGCTGCAGGCGCGTGATCGAGACGTTTTCGATATCCGAGCGCGCGCCGATCACCGGCCGGCCGTAGGGGTGCCACTGGTAGGCCGCGCCCAACATGGTCTGGTACAGCACGCGCGTGGTGTTGACCTCGGCGCGCTCGAACTCGTTGCGCACCACCGTCATCTCGCTGTCCAGGTCCTTCTGCGCGATGAAGGAATTGACCATCGAATCCGCCAGCCAGGACAGATACCAGGACAAGTTGTCGCCTTCAGGCGAGAAGGTCGCGAAGTAATTGGTGCGGTCGAAGGCGGTGGTGCCGTTCCACTGCATGCCGCGCGCAACGAACTGCGCCTTGGGATCGGCCGTGGTCGGCGTGCCCTTGAACACCAGATGCTCCAGCAAATGCGCCATGCCGCCTTCGCCCGGCCCTTCGTGGCGCGAGCCGACGAGGTAGGTCATGTTGACGGTCACCAGCGGCTTGGATTCGTCCGGCAGCAGCAGGATGCGCAAGCCGTTCGGCAGGCGGTATTTGCTCACGCCTTCGACGGTGGTTACCGACTGCAGCTTTTGCGCTGCGACAGGCAGAGGCGCCGTCTGCGCCGGAAGGGAAAGGGGAAGCTGAAAGAGCAGGGCCAGAAGCAGCCCGGAAGCAGGGAAATGGAATAGCGAAAGCGTGGAAGTCATCAGGAAGAGCCAGGACAGAGGTCGTGTGGTTGGTGCAGGGATTGCGGAAAAGGTTCGGCGGACGCGCGTGGAGGCGGTGTCAAGTTGTGAACGCGCGACACGTTTGCAATTCGCCGTTTTTATTTTGACACTTACTTAAAGTGCAACTACGATGCGCCGGCTTGTTGCCTTACCAGCAATAGCTCGGTTGCTCACATCGACGAGCCTCATTTTTTTC
>DATBUE010000306.1:0-6477 GCA_036516375.1 Noviherbaspirillum sp.
ATCGGCGAGGTCGAAGGGCGTAACTGCGTGATCATGGATGACATGGTCGACACCGCCGGCACCCTGACCAAGGCTGCGGAAGTGCTGAAGGAGCGCGGCGCAAAGAAAGTGGTCGCCTACTGCACGCACCCCGTGCTGTCCGGGCCTGCCATCGAGCGCATCGCCACCTCGCCGCTGGACGAGCTGGTCGTCACGGACACGATTCCGCTGACCGCTGCGGCAAAAAGCTGCACCAAGATCCGCCAGTTGACCTGCGCCGACCTGCTGGCCGAAACCTTCAAGCGCATCACCAAGGGTGATTCGGTCAGCCTGCTGTTTGCAGATTGATTTTTGGCCGCTGCTCCTTCAGGAGCGGCGGTTTTTTACGTCCCCTGGTCGCGGGGGACTCACCGCAAGCCTATCTTGCACATTTTGGAGTCAATCATGAAAGTAGTCGCATTCCCGCGTAACGAGCAGGGGTCCGGAGCGAGCCGCCGCCTGCGTCGTGCGGGCCAGACCCCCGGCATCATCTATGGCGGCGAAGCTGCCCCGCAAACCATCGCGCTCGACCACAACGCGCTGTATCACGCGCTGAAGAAGGAAGTCTTCCACTCCTCGATCCTCGACATCGAAATCGAGGGCAAGGTACAGAAGGTCCTGCTGCGCGATTTCCAGATGCACGCTTACAAGCAGCTCGTGCTGCACGCCGATTTCCAGCGCGTCAATGAAAAGCAGAAGATTCACACCAAGGTTCCGCTGCACTTCATCAATGCCGAAATCTCGCCGGCTGTGAAGCTGGGTGGCGGCATCATCAACCACGTGATGAACGAACTGGACGTGACCTGCCTGCCGGCCGACCTGCCGGAGTTCATCGAAGTCGACTTGTCCAAGGTCGAATCGGGCGCCACGGTTCACCTCGCCGACATCACACTGCCGAAGGGCGTGACCGCCGTGATTCATGGCCAGGACACGAATCCGACAGTCGCCTCCGCCATGGTTCCGGCCGGTACCCAATCGGCTGAGAACGCCGAAGGCGAAGACGAGAAAAAGTAAGCTCTTTTCGCTTGAGCACCAAACCCGCCCACGTGGCGGGTTTTTGTTTTGCGGCCTGTTTATCGCTGAAGGCGGGGCCGCGCCGCTTCGCCGATAATCCTTTTCTTTTCATCGCCTGAGAAACCGCAACATGCCCATCCGCCTCATCGTTGGCCTCGGCAATCCCGGCGCCGAATACGAGCAAACTCGCCACAACGCCGGCTTCTGGCTGGTCGACCAGCTGGCCGCCCTGCCGCTGTCGCGCGAATCGCGCTTCAATGCCCTGGCCGCGAAAATGCGCATCGGCGGGCAGGAAGTTTGGTTGCTGGAACCGCAGACCTACATGAACCGATCGGGCCAATCGGTCGGTGCGCTCGCGCGCTTCTACAAGATTGCGCCGGACGAAATCCTGGTCGTGCACGACGAACTGGATCTGCCGCCGGGCGCTGCCAAACTGAAGAAGGGTGGTTCTTCCGGCGGGCACAACGGGCTGAAGGACATCACGGCGGCGCTCGGTACCCAGGATTACTGGCGGCTGCGCCTGGGGATCGGCCATCCGCGCAACGCCAACCTGCAACAGCAGGTGGTCGACTTCGTGCTGCACCGCCCGCGCAAGGAAGAACAGGAGCAGATCGACATCGCCATCCGCAACAGCATCGATGTGATCCCCATGCTTTGCGAAGGCAAGTTCGAGGCGGCAATGATGAAGCTGCACTCGGCCAAGTGAGGGACAGCCCGATCACGCGGCATTCCCCCTACAGTTGCATGTGCGGCTTCGAGTTCGCCCTTCTCGGCAACCTTGCCGCACGGCGTCATCTTGGTGCCCAGCTTGAACGCGACGTGGCGACACACTACTCGACAGAAATGACCTCTATCTCTGCGCCACACGTCCCGGCTTGCGATCACCGAAGGCGAGCGCTGCGCAACGCACTGACCGCATTCGTCGAACGGCCCGCCCTGCCCCCGGTACTGCCGATTCGCTGAATACGCTGCAGTAAAATAGCGGGCTTTCCCGGCGGCGCCTGCCTGCCGCGGCTCACCCTCTCAAGCAAAGTACACATCATGAGTCTCAAATGCGGCATCGTCGGCTTGCCCAACGTCGGCAAGTCCACCCTCTTCAACGCCTTGACCAAGGCTGGCATCGCCGCCGAAAACTACCCCTTCTGCACGATCGAGCCGAACGTTGGCGTGGTTGAAGTCCCCGACCCGCGCCTGAAGGCGCTCGCCGAAATCGTCAAGCCGGAGCGCATCGTTCCCGCCATCGTCGAATTCGTCGATATCGCCGGCTTGGTGGCAGGCGCTTCCAAGGGCGAAGGCCTGGGCAACCAGTTCCTCGCCCACATCCGCGAGACCGACGCGATCGTCAATGTGGTGCGTTGCTTCGAAGATGAGAACGTCGTGCACGTGGCCGGCAAGGTCAGCCCGCTGGACGACATCGCGGTCATCCAGACCGAGCTGGCGCTGGCCGACATGGGCACGGTGGAAAAGGCGCTGCATCGCGAACAGAAAAAGGCGCGCGCCGGGGACAAGGACGCGATCAAGCTGGTCGCCCTGCTCGAGCGCATCCTGCCGGCGCTGAACGATGCACAACCGGTGCGCGCGCTCGGGCTGGATGCGGAGGAAATGGAATTGATCAAGCCGCTGTGCCTGATCACCGCCAAGCCTGCAATGTACGTTGGCAATGTCTCCGACACAGGCTTCACCAACAACCCGCTGCTCGATCAGCTTGCCGATTACGCGAAACAACAAAACGCGCCGCTGGTGGCAATCTGCGCCGCCATCGAAGCGGAAATCGCCGACCTCGACGAAGCCGACAAGGGCGAGTTCCTGGCCGACATGGGCATGGAAGAACCCGGCCTGGACCGCTTGATCCGCGGCGCCTTCAAGCTGCTCGGCCTGCAAACCTATTTCACCGCCGGCGTGAAGGAAGTGCGTGCCTGGACGGTACCCGTGGGCGCTACCGCGCCGCAGGCGGCTGGCGTCATCCACACCGACTTCGAGCGCGGCTTCATCCGCGCGCAGACGATTTCCTTCGATGACTTCATTGCCTACAAGGGCGAACAGGGCGCCAAGGAAGCCGGCAAGATGCGCGCCGAAGGCAAGGAATACGTGGTCAAGGATGGCGATGTGCTGAACTTTTTGTTCAACGTCTGACCCAAGCAGCCGGCCTCCCGTTGCTTCATAAACCGCAGGGTTTCATTGACATGACCGCGCACTTGCGCGGTCATGTCATTCTGGCGGTCCGAGCTCCCGTTTAACGCCTACACATTTTTCGAGCTGTGCTGAGGCGGTCACGGATTGAGGTTCCCTCTGCTTTTCGTCTTCCAACGCCTCGGCATTATGTCGCGAAGCGTCGCTGCCGGAAGCGCTGGTTATGCCCGCGCGAAGCGCCCGGCAAGCGGATTGCATGAAATGCGTTCTCCGTCCCCGCAAACCGAGGCTATGGGCTGGCCCGATTCGTGCCAGCCACTGTCTGTCAGCGAGTGGAAGTAACAAATCGACATGAGCGAATACCAATACTACGAATTCGTCGCCATCGACCGTCCATTGACCCGCGAGGAAATGGCCGAACTGCGTTCCCGCTCTTCACGGGCGACGATCACGGCGACGAGTTTCACCAACGAATACAACTGGGGCGATCTGAAGGCTGATCCGGCGGACTGGATGCGGCGCTATTTCGATGCATTTGTCTACACGGCCAATTGGTGCAGTTGCGTTCTGGCGTTGCGGCTGCCGCGCGATGCAATCGACAAGACCGATTTGAAGGGGTTTGCGACGGAATATGCGCTGACGATCGAGGATTCCGGCACGCACTGGATCATCAAGTGGTCGCTGGAAGAAGGTCAGGATTACGACCGCTTCGCCATGGAAACCGGGGCAGGCTGGATGGGGAGCCTGGTGCCCTTGCGCGATGAGTTGCAGCGCGGCGACCTGAGAGCGCTCTATCTCGGCTGGCTGGCCGGGGTCGACGCCGGTGAAGTGAAGGAAAATGCCGTCGAACCGGAAGTGCCGCCGGGCTTGTCGCAGCTTTCGGCGGCACAGCAAGCCCTGGTGGAATTCCTGGAAATCGACCCCGATCTGGTGGCCGCCGCGGCTACGGGAAGCCGGGAAATCGAGGATTGTCTGCAAGGTGATGGCAATGTCGAAGCCTGGCTGGCGGGGCTACCGGGGAATGAGGTGAAGGCTGTCTTCAACCTGCTGTTGCAAGGCGCCTCGCAACAGGCCGAGCGCAAAGTGAAGTCGGGATATTCCGCCTGGCTGAAAGAACGCAGGCCGTCGCAGCGTGCATTGTCTGCAAAACGCCGCACGGTAGCCGAACTGCACGCGCTGGCCAAGGAAGCCGAAAATCGCCGCCTGGAACGCGAAGCGAAAGAGCATGCCCGTCAGGAAGCCGAACGCCGCAGGCAGCGCGAAGACTGGCTGCGAACGCTGGCCACCGATTTCAAACGACACTGGCAGATGGCCGACCAGCAGGCCGAACGTGCCACGGCAGCCGGCTATGACGAAGCCACACGCATCATCATCGATCTCGCGGAAGCCTATGCGCTTGTCTCGAAGCGGGATGCATTCGACCAAGCCTTAGGCCATTTCATGGCCCGTCACGGCAAGCGCCGAACACTGGTTCGCAGGCTGGACGAAGCAGGGTTGTGGTAGCGGTAGCGGTCAGTGGCGCCCTGCTGGCGTGATCGACATCAAAACAGCATGTCATCGAAATCGACAGCGGACGGCCGGCGGCGCAGTTCCTTCAACCAGGCCTTGACGCCTTTCGGCGTCTCCAGCGCGTGCAGATCCTGCTCCATTTCGCGGTTGCTGCGCTTGAGCGACTGGATGTCGCGATCCAGGACGTGCACGGCGGTCTCGGGCTTCAAATCGGAAAATGGAGAAATGCGGAATTGTGCGCGAAACCGCATTTCGACACGCATCAGTTCCTCCTTGAGTTCAGCCACCTGCCGCTTCAGGATTGCGTTGTAGTGCTGCAGGCTTTTCTCATCGATCCGGCTGATGGTGACGCGATCGATGTGTTCCAGTTCAAGCTGCAGTTCCAGCAGTTGCAACAGGTTCTGCCTGTCGTATGCCTGGTTGATGCGTTGCATCAGCTCGGTTTTGCGTACGCGCTCTTCGGGATCGGTTTCCCGATCGGGATGCAGGGCGCTGGCCAGCTTGCGGTATATCGCGCGGATCGACTGATTGATCTGCGCGGATGCCTCTTCAAGCCGCGCTTCCTTCTCCAGTTGCCTTGCTGATTTCTTGCGCTTGGCACGCCGTTCTTCCCACGCCTGCTTCTCGGCATCAGCGCTGGCCTGCTGTTTCTCGAACTGTGCCTGCGCACGCCGCATCAACTCCTCCGGCGAATCGAGCCCGGCATCGTCGCCCAGATCGAACCCGAACACCTCCTCGAACACGCCCTTCACAGCCAGCAATTGTTCTTCTTTTTCACTGTCGAAATCGGTGTCGCAGTGCCTGTCGTAGATCGTCTTCAGTTCTTCGTCCTCGTGATCCGCGAGTATCGAACCGGCCAGATCGACGATTAGTTCCCGCAGCGTGCGCCGCTGAGCGTGGGTAAGACCCTTTTGCTGCTCGGCACAGTCAAGACCGTGCACGAGCCGGATTTGCAGTTCCAGCGCGGATTCGAGCAGCGGTGCCAGCTCGCGCGTGTACTTTTCCTGACAGGCCGTGGATGCGATTTCCCAGGCGGCAAGGCGGGAACGAAGTTTTTCGATCTGCTGTACTTGCCTATTGAAAGTCTTCTGCCCTTTCGAAAGTGAATCGTCGTTCCCGGCGATTCTGAGGGGGGCCAACTGTGACTTGAGCATGGATGCAGTTCCTTGGTTCTGATGGCAGGGCAAGCGGGGCCGGGTCGCGAAGGGACGCGACAGACGGCGAACCGGATTGAAACGAGCCGCATATTCTACGTACCGGCGGAACGTGCCCGAGACAGGTTTACAATGCGCCCTCGACAGAAAAATCCATTGCAAGTTCCCTGCAATCACCCAGTTCCGTTCAATGGCAGGAACCGAACATTGCAAAGCGTACCGTCGGCCATCCGTAGCATCCCCGCATCAGCAAGCAGCGACAATGGACTTCACAACTCTCGATCTGCTGCGTCAGAACCATCCGGCGTGGCGCCTGCTGCGCTCGGATCATGCGCCGCTGGTGGCGAGTTTCCTGCATCGCGTGTTCATCGCGCCTAACCTGCGCGCGATGGCGCAAGCCGATCTCGCCGAGGCACTGGAAGACGAGTTGTTCGCGCTGCGCGAGCGCCTTGGCAACAATGCCTTTCCCAAGCCAGCGATCGACTACCTGAACGACTGGGCCGCCAATGACAAGGGCTGGCTGCGCAAGTTCTACCGCACCGATTCCGACGAGCCCCACTACGACCTGATGCCGGCGACCGAAAAAGCGATTGCCTGGCTCGGCACGCTGGCGCAGCGCAGCTTCGTCGGCACCGAATCGCGCCTGCTGACG